>NZ_JAAALM010000026.1 GCF_009906395.1 Kineococcus indalonis | reverse complement strand
GCCCCCCGCCGACGAGGTGCTCGGCCCCGCGTCGCTGTCCGCGTCCGTCGCGGCGGTGCTGCGGGGGGCGGGTCGCGCGGCGCGGGGGGGCACGGGAACCATCCCAGCACCCCCCTCCGACACGTGCCCGCCGTCGTGCCCGCCGTCGTGCCCGCCGAGGCGGCGTGGCACCCTGCCCGCGTGCGAGTCAGCGAGTTCTGGACCCTGGTGGAGGACGAGTTCGGCAGCGCCTACGGGCGTTCCCTGGCCCACGACACCGTCCTGCTGGCCCTGGACGACCGCACGCCGCTGCAGGCCCTGGAGGTCGGCGTGGACCCCAAGCGGGTGTGGCTGGCCCTGTGCGACGCGATGGACGTGCCCCCCGCCCGCCGCCTGGGCAGGGACCGCCCGCCCCGGCGCTGAGCGCGCGCGGGGCGAGCCCGCCGGGACGTCAGCAGGACGTCAGCGGGACGTCAGCAGGACGTCAGCGGTGCAGCCACCACAGGCCGGCGCCGGTGGCGCCGGTGCGCAGGCGGTGCACGCTCGTGGAGGCGGCGACGAACACGTCGCGCCCCTCCGGGCCGCCGAAGCACAGGTTGGCGACGACCTCCCCCACGACGACCTCCAGCAGCCGGACGCCGTCGGGGGCGAAGACCGTCACGGCGTCGCCGTTGGAGGTCCACACGTTGCCGGCGGTGTCCACGCGGAAGCCGTCGGCCAGGCCGCGGTCCGCCACGGCGAAGACCCTGCCGTTCTTGGCGACCGGCCCGCCCGGGCGCGCGTCGGGCCCGCGCCCGCCGGGGGTGCCGCGGCGCACGTCGTACACGCGGATCAGCCGGTTCGCGCCGGCCCCGGGCGTGGGCGCCGCGGAGGTGTCGGCGACGTACAGCAGCGACTCGTCGGGGGAGAGCGCCAGCCCGTTGGGCTCCTCGACGTCGGCGACGACCACGCGCAGCTCCCCGGTGGCCGGGTCGAGGCGGAAGACGTGGTTGTCGCCGTACTCGCGGGACCCCTCGTGGCCCTCCTCGGGCACGCTGATGCCGTAGGGCGGGTCGGTGAACCACACCGCGCCGTCGGAGGCGACGACGACGTCGTTGGGGGAGTTCAGCCGGGCCCCGCCCGCCCCGCCGACCCGCTCGGCCAGCACGGTGGTGGAGCCGTCGCGCTCGCGCCGCTCCACCGCGCGGCGCCCGTGCGAGCAGACGACCTCCCGGCCCTCGCGGTCCAGGGTGCGCCCGTTGGTGAAGCCGACGCGCTCGCGGTCCACGCGCAGGCCGCCGGCCTCGTCCCAGCGCAGCACCCGGTCCCCGGGGATGTCGCTGACGACCAGGGCCTGCTCCTCCGGCAGCCACAGGGGCCCCTCTGCCCAGGTGCTGCCGGTGCCCAGGCGCTCCAGGCGGGCGCCGCGCGGCAGCAGGCCGCGGCCGCGCTCGTCGAGGACGCGGGGGTGCCCGGGGGTGCTGCTCACGTGCGCTCCGTCGCTGCTCGGTGCTGCCGGGTGGGACGCGCGCAGCCTAGGGCGCCGACGGCCCCGCGCGGGGCGACCCGCCCGGGCGCGCCGGGGCTGGGCCTCGAACACCTGTACGGATAGGATCGCGCGTGTTCCACAGGGGGCCGTCCGGCCCCGCGCTCCACACGCCGGGCCGCGTGCACCGCTCGTGTCGGAGGCGGGTCGTAGCGTTCCCCGGGTCGGAAGAACACACCGGGCCGAAGCTGTCGGCCACCCCTACCCGAGGTGAGGACATGCCCGCTCCTGCGGACCGCGAGAAGGCCCTCGAATCCGCCCTGGCCGCGATCGACAAGTCGTTCGGCAAGGGCTCCGTCATGCGCCTGGGCGACGAGAGCCGCCCGCCCATCGAGGTCATCCCCACGGGTGCCATCTCCCTGGACATCGCTCTCGGCATCGGCGGCCTGCCCCGCGGGCGCGTCGTGGAGGTCTACGGCCCGGAGTCCTCCGGCAAGACCACCGTGGCCCTGCACGCCGTCGCCAACGCGCAGCGGGCCGGCGGCATCGCCGCCTTCATCGACGCCGAGCACGCGCTCGACCCCGACTACGCCGCCAAGCTGGGCGTCGACACCGACGCGCTGCTGGTCTCCCAGCCCGACACCGGTGAGCAGGCCCTGGAGATCGCGGACATGCTGATCCGCTCCGGTGCGCTCGACATCATCGTCATCGACTCCGTGGCGGCCCTGGTGCCCCGCGCCGAGATCGAGGGCGAGATGGGCGACAGCCACGTCGGTCTGCAGGCCCGCCTGATGTCGCAGGCCCTGCGCAAGATCACCGGTGCGCTGAACCACTCCGGCACCACGGCGATCTTCATCAACCAGCTGCGCGAGAAGATCGGCGTGATGTTCGGCTCGCCGGAGACCACGACCGGGGGCAAGGCGCTGAAGTTCTACGCCTCCGTGCGCCTGGACGTGCGCCGCATCGAGACGCTCAAGGACGGCACCAACCCCGTCGGCAACCGCACCCGCGTGAAGGTCGTCAAGAACAAGGTCAGCCCGCCGTTCAAGCAGGCCGAGTTCGACATCCTCTACGGCCACGGCATCTCCCGCGAGGGCGGCCTGATCGACCTCGGCGTCGAGCACGGCTTCGTCCGCAAGTCCGGCGCCTGGTACACGTACGAGGGCGACCAGCTGGGCCAGGGCAAGGAGAACGCCCGCGCCTTCCTGCGCGACAACCCCGACCTCGGCGACGAGATCGAGAAGCGCATCAAGGAGAAGCTCGGCATCGGTGCCCGCCTCGACGCCCCGGCCGAGGCCGAGCCGGTCGAGGCCGAGGTGAAGTTCTGAGTCGAGGCCCGCGCGGTCAGCGGCCTCCCGGTCCGCAGGAGAACCCGGACCGGGAGGCCGACCCGCACGACGTCGCCCGCGCCATCGCGCTGCGGCAGCTGACGATGGCGCCGCGCACGCGCGCCCAGCTGGCGCAGAAGCTGGCCGCCAAGGACGTCCCCGAACCCGTCGCCACCGACGTCCTGGACCGCTTCGAGGAGGTCGGCCTCGTCGACGACGGCGCGTTCGCAGAGGCGTACGTGCACTCCCGCATCCGCAGCCGGGGCCGGCGCGCCCTGGCGCAGGAGCTGCGCCGCAAGGGCGTGGAAGACCAGACCGCCCGCGATGCGCTGGAGGCCGTCGACGACGACTCCGAGGAGCGGGCGGCCCGCGAGCTGCTGCGCCGCCCGTTGGCCGCCACCCGCGGCCTGGAGCGCGCCGCCCGCCAGCGCCGCCTGGCCGGCGTGCTGGCCCGGCGCGGCTACCCGTCCGGCCTGGTCATGAGGCTCGTGCGCGAGGCGATCGGCGAGGACGAGGCCGGCGCCGACCTGGACTGAGCGCCCCGGACCGGCCGCGCGCCGGGACGGGGCCGTGGCTACCCTCGCCGGACACCGCGACGAGGGAGGACGCACGTCATGACCATCACGTCCCTGCTGGAGCTCCGCCTGAAGCCCGAGGCGCTCGAGAGCGCGCCGGCGATCATCACCCAGACCCTCGAGGCCACCCGCGCCTTCGAGGGGTGCCTGGGGGTGGACGTGCTGCGCGACACCGCCGACCCCGCGCACGTCGTCGTGGTGGAGCGCTGGGCCTCCCTGGAGGACGACGACGCCTACCGCGCCTGGCGCGCCACGCCCGAGGGCGCCTCCCGGCTGGCCGCGGTGCTCAGCGGGCCTCCCGTGCTGACGCGCCTGAGCGTGGACACCGACCTGTGAGGACCCGCTCCTGAAGCCGCGCGGCGACCGGGGGAGCTGCCCCGGTCGCCGCGCTGGGCTCAGAGCGCGCCGCCGCCGACCTGCGCCGGCGTCCGCGGCGCCGCGGCGGCCCGGGCCCGGGGCGCCGTCGTCGACAGGCGCCGCTCCAGCAGCTTCGCCAGCCCCGCGATGACCATGTTCGTGCCGATGTAGACCACCGCGATGACGATGGAGGCCGGCACGAGGTTGAAGAACTCCGTGCCCAGGTTCGTGCCCCACCGCAGCAGCTCGGTGTAGCCGATGATGTACGCCAGGGCGCTGTCCTTGAGGACCACGACGACCTGGGCGACGATCGAGGGCAGCATCGAGCGCACGGCCTGCGGCAGCAGCACCATCCGCATGACCTGGCCGGAGGTCAGCCCCAGCGCGAAGGCGGCCTCCCGCTGCCCCTTGGGCACCGCGAGCACGCCGGCGCGCAGGATCTCGCTGATGATGGCGCCGTTGTAGAGCGTCAGGCCGAGCACGGCGCACCAGAAGACGGGGATCGCGCCGCGGGAGGCGTACAGGAACCAGAACATCATCAGCAGGACCGGCGGGGCGCGCAGGAACTCCACCAGGCCGGTGGTGATCCACCGCAGCGCCCGCACCGTGGACAGGCGCAGCACCGCCAGCACGGTCCCCAGGGCCAGCGACAGCGCCACCGCCACGAGCGCGACCCTGACGGTCGCCCACCACGCCCTCAGCAGCGCCGTCTGGATGTCCTGGTAGATGAACGGGTCCCACTTCGAGCGCGCCAGCTGGCCGGCGAAGTCCAGCCGCCACACCACCGCGCCCAGGACCACGAGCACCAGCAGGATCCCCAGGGCCGTGTAGACGCGGTTGCGCAACCGGGCGCGGGGCCCCGGCGCGTCGTACAGGACGCTGCTCACGCGGGCACCCCCACAGCTCGCTCCAGCCGGTTGAAGGCCAGCGCCACCACCGCCACGAGCAGCACGTACGCGGCCGTGATGCCCACCAGGATGCTGATGACGGCGTTGCCGTTCTGCTCGATGAGGTTGCGCATGGCGGAGATCAGCTCGTAGTTGCTGAACGCCGAGGCCACCGAGGTGTTCTTCACCAGGGCGATGAAGATGTTGCCCATCGGCGGCACCACGGCGCGGAAGGCCTGCGGCAGGACCACCAGGGTCAGCACCTGCCCGAACGGCAGGCCGATGGCGCGCGCGGCCTCCGCCTGCCCCACCGGCACGGTGTTGATGCCCGAGCGGATCGCCTCGCACACGAAGCACGAGGTGTACGCCACGAGCGCGAGCACGGCGAAGACGCGGAACTGGGTGTTCAGCGAGTCGCCGAAGCGGATCTGCAGCTGCGGCAGCGCCAGGACGCTGAAGAACATCACCAGGGTCAGCGGCGTGTTGCGCACCAGGTTGACGTAGGCGGTGCCGGCCGCGCGCATCGCGGCGCTGGGCGCCACCCGCAGGCAGGCCAGCAGCGTCCCGAGCACCAGGGAGCCGACGGCCGACCACGCGAAGAGCACGACCGTGCCCCAGGCGCCGCGCCCGAAGGTGCCGAGGTTGTCGAGCAGGACCTGCACGCAGGCTCCTCTCAGGTCGTGGGGGTGCGGGGGTGGCCGTCACGTCGTCGGGACGGCCACCCGTCCGGGGGACCGCTGCTCAGTAGCGGTCGACCGTGGGCGGCTCCGGGTCGGTGCCGCTGCCGCCGAGGGTGAAGTCGTAGGCGGCCTTCCAGTCGCCATCGGTGACGGCCTGCTCGATGGCGTCGTTGACGGCGCCGCGCAGCACGGTGTCGCCCTTGGGCAGGCCGATGCCGTAGGGCTCCTCGCTGAACGGGGCGCCGACGACCTTCAGCGCGTCGGGCTGCTGGGCGGCGTAGCCGCGCAGGATGGCGTCGTCGGTGGTGACCGCGTCCACGGAGTTCGCGGTGAGCTGGTCCACGCACTTGGAGTAGGTGTCCAGCTTCACCAGCTGCGCCTGCGGGTACTCGGTCTCGATGCGGGTGGCGGGGGTGGAGCCCTCCACCGAGCACACCTTCTTGCCGGCCAGCGAGTCCGGGCCGGTGATGGAGGTGTCGTCCTTGCGCACCAGCAGGTCCTGGCCGGCCACGTAGTAGGGGCCGGCGAAGTCGACGACCTCCTTGCGCTTGTCGTTGATGGTGTACGTGGCCACCACCATGTCGACCTGGCCCTGCTGCAGGAACGGCTCGCGGTTGGCCGAGACCGTCTCCTTGAACTCGATCTGGTCCGGCGTCAGCCCCAGCGAGGCCGCGACCAGCTTGGCGATCTCGATGTCGAAGCCGGCGTACTCGCCGGAGGCCGCCGAGCGCAGGCCCAGGCCGGGCTGGTCGGCCTTGACGCCGACCACGACGCGGCCGGCCGAGGTGATCTTGTCGAACGTGGGGCTGCCGGTCAGGGCGACGTCCGCGGCGACGTCGTACGTCGGCGCGGACGCGCCCGAGGTGGCGCCGCCGCCGGCGGCGCCGCCCGTGGTGGGGGACCCCTCCTGGCCGCAGCCGGTCAGCACCAGGGTGGCCGTCGCCGCCGTGGCGGCGAGGACGGTGAGTGGCGAACGCTTCACGGTGTGCTCCTGAGCTCGTCGGTCGGGTGCTCGTGCGGGGACTGCTGGCGCGCCGGGAGCGCGCAGAGGTCAGTGGGTGAGGATCTTGGACAGGAAGTCCTTGGCCCGCTCGTGCTCGGGCGCGGTGAAGAACGTCTCCGGGTCGGCGTCCTCCAGGACCTGGCCCTCGGCCATGAAGACGACGCGGTCGGCGGCGCGGCGGGCGAAGCCCATCTCGTGCGTGACGACCACCATGGTCATGCCGGACCTCGCCAGCCCGGTCATCACGTCGAGGACCTCGTTGATCATCTCCGGGTCCAGCGCGGAGGTGGGCTCGTCGAAGAGCATCACCTTCGGGTCCATCGCCAGCGCGCGCGCGATCGCCACGCGCTGCTGCTGGCCGCCGGACAGCTGCGCGGGGTACTTGTCGGCCTGGCTGGCCACGCCCACGCGCTCGAGCAGCTCGTCGGCGCGTCGGCGCGCCTCGGCGGCGGCGACGCCGCGCACCTTCACCGGCCCCAGCGTGACGTTCTCGCGCACCGTCTTGTGCGCGAAGAGGTTGAAGGACTGGAAGACCATGCCCACGTCGGCGCGCAGCTTCGCCAGCGCCTTGCCCTCGGCGGGCAGGTCCTCCCCGGCGATGGTGATGCGGCCGGAGTCGATGGCCTCCAGCCGGTTGATCGTCCGGCACAGCGTCGACTTGCCCGAGCCGGAGGGGCCGATGACGACGACGACCTCGCCCTCGGCGACCGTCAGGTCCACGTCGCGCAGCACGTGCAGGGCGCCGAAGTGCTTGTCCACGTGCTCCAGGCGCACGAGCGGTCGGCGCTGGGCCGGCGCCCCGGGCGGGGTGGTGGCCGCGGAGGGGTCACTCATGCGCGCAGAAGCTACAGGTAGCGCACACCCTGCCCACCGGACGGGCCCCGCCGTGGGCAGATCGTGACCCGAGCGTGACGTCGGCGCGGTGACCTACCCTTGAGGGCGATGAGCACGCCCACCGTCCCCCGCGCGACCGGCCCGCTGAGCGCGCCGGCCCAGGCCGCCGAGCCCCCGCAGGCCCCGCGCACCTACCAGGTGCGCACCTTCGGCTGCCAGATGAACGTCCACGACTCCGAGCGCCTCTCCGGCCTGCTCGAGCACGCCGGCTACGTGCGCTTCGACGAGGCCGGCGGCGACGGCCCCGCCGAGCCGGACGTCGTGGTCTTCAACACGTGCGCGGTGCGTGAGAACGCCGACAACAAGCTCTACGGCAACCTCGGCCACCTGGCGCCGGTCAAGGAGCGCCGCCCGGGCATGCAGATCGCCGTCGGCGGCTGCCTGGCGCAGAAGGACCGCGGCGAGATCGTCCGCAAGGCGCCGTGGGTGGACGTCGTCTTCGGCACCCACAACGTCGGCTCGCTGCCGGCGCTGCTGGAGCGCGCCCGGCACAACGCCGAGGCCCAGGTGGAGATCCTGGAGTCCCTGGAGGTCTTCCCCTCCACCCTGCCCACCCGGCGCGAGTCCGCCTACGCGGCGTGGGTGTCGGTCTCGGTGGGCTGCAACAACACCTGCACCTTCTGCATCGTCCCCTCGCTGCGCGGCAAGGAGAAGGACCGCCGCCCGGGCGACGTGCTCGCCGAGGTCGAGGCCCTCGTCTCGGAGGGCGTGCTGGAGGTGACGCTGCTCGGGCAGAACGTCAACACCTACGGCGTGGAGTTCGGCGACAAGCTCGCCTTCGGCAAGCTGCTGCGCGCCACCGGCGGCGTCGAGGGCCTGGAGCGGGTGCGCTTCACCAGCCCGCACCCCTCCAGCTTCACCAGCGACGTCATCGACGCCATGGCCGAGACGCCCAACGTCATGCCGAGCCTGCACATGCCGCTGCAGTCCGGCTCCGACCGCGTCCTGCGCACCATGCGCCGCTCCTACCGGCGCACCCGCTTCCTGTCGATCCTGGAGGAGGTGCGCGGGCGCATCCCCGACGCGGCGATCACCACCGACATCATCGTGGGCTTCCCCGGGGAGACCGAGGAGGACTTCCAGCAGACGCTGGAGGTCGTGGCCGAGGCCCGCTTCGCCAGCGCCTTCACCTTCCAGTACTCCCCGCGGCCGGGCACCCCCGCGGCCACCATGGGCGACCAGGTGCCCAAGGCCGTGGTGCAGGAGCGCTACGAGCGCCTCACCGCGCTGCAGGACGAGATCGCCTACGCCGAGAACCGCGCCCAGGTCGGCCGCACCCTGGAGGTGCTCGTCGCCGAGGGCGAGGGGCGCAAGGACGCCGCCACCCGCCGGCTGTCCGGCCGCGCGCCCGACAACCGGCTCGTGCACTTCGCGCTGCCCGGGGGCGCGGTCGCCCCGCGCCCCGGCGACGTCGCCACCGTGACGGTCAGCCGCGGCGCCCCGCACTACCTGGAGGCCGACGCCACCGACGCCTTCGCGGTGCGCCGCACCCGCGCCGGCGACGCCTGGGAGGCCCGCCAGGCGCGCCCCGAGCCCGCCGCGCCCGCCGGCCCGCGCCCCGTGGGGCTGGGCCTGCCCACCCTCCGGCGCCGCTGAGGCGCCCCGGCGCACGCACGAGGGCCCCGCACCGGACGGTGCGGGGCCCTCGTGCGTGCGGTTGTCACATCGGCGGGGGAGCCAGCGGTCCCGGCTCCGGAGCCGGCCCGGGCACCGGGCCCGGGTCCGGCAGCGGCGGCTCGCCCGGGGAGCCCGGCTGCGGCACCGGGCTCGGCGGCTGCGGCGTGCTCGGCGGCGGGGTGGGGATCGTCATCTCGTCCTCCTCGGTGTCGGACGTGCTGGTTCCCGCGCGGCCCGGTCCCCTCAGCGGAGCGGGCCGGACATCGGCGTGCCGTCGGTGCGGGTGCCCCCGCGCATCGGCGTGCCCCACCCCTCGAAGCCGGGGCGCACGCCCGCGGCGCGCTGCCACCCGCTCTGCGCCACCTTGCCGGCCCGCTCCAGGGGACCGGCGTAGCGCCCCTCGGTGCGCTCGTTGACGAACGTGGTGGCCTTGCGGATCACGCCCTCGGCCTGCTGGCTGTGCTGGCCGGCGAACTGCCCGGCGCGGCTGCGGGCCTGCTCCGCGGCCACGCGCGCCTGCTCCACGGCCTCGTCCAGCTTCAGCCCCAGGAACTTCATGGTGCCCACGGCTCCTCCTCCGGTGCTCGCGTCCGTGCGGTCCCCAGCGTCTGCCACCATCGGCGCGTGGGCCAGTCGAGATCACCGCAGGGTACGGCAGCGCCCGCCTCGCCCGCGACGGCCGCGACGGCCCCCGGCGGGCCCCCCGTCGTCGCCGTCGTCGGCCCCACCGCCTCGGGCAAGTCCGACGTGGCCGTCGCCCTGGCGCACCTGCTGCCCGGTGCCGGCGGGGTCGGCGCCGAGGTCGTCAACGCCGACGCCATGCAGCTGTACCGCGGCATGGACGTCGGCACCGCCAAGCTGACGCCCGAGCAGATGCGCGGCGTGCCGCACCACCTGCTCGACGTCCTCGACGTCGCGCAGGCGGCGGACGTGGCCACCTACCAGCGCCTGGCGCGCACCGCCCTGGAGGGGGTCGCCGCCCGCGGGCGCACGCCCCTGCTCGTCGGCGGCTCCGGGCTGTACGTGCGCGCCGCCCTGGACGAGATGCGCTTCCCCGGCACCGACCCCGCCGTGCGGGCCCGCTGGGAGGCGCGCCTGGCCGAGGTGGGCCCGCAGCGCCTGCACGCCGAGCTCGCCGAGCGCGACCCCGACGCCGCCGCCCGGATCCTGCCCTCCAACGGTCGGCGCGTGGTGCGCGCCCTGGAGGTCGGGGAGCTCACCGGGCGGCCCTTCGCCGCCTCGCTGCCCGAGCAGCGCTACGTGCGCCCCGCGGTGCAGGTGGGCCTGGCCGTGCCGCGCGAGCAGCTCGACGCCCGCATCGACGCCCGCGTGCGCCGCATGTGGGACGCCGGGCTCGTCGAGGAGGTGCGCCGGCTGGAGGCCGCCGGGCTGCGCGCGGGCCTGACCGCCTCGCGCGCCCTGGGCTACGCGCAGGTGCTCGACGCCCTGGACGGCACCACCACCGGGGCCGAGGCCGCCGAGCTCACCGCGCGCCTGACGCGCCGCTTCGCGCGCAAGCAGGAGTCGTGGTTCCGCCGCGACCCGCGGGTGCGCTGGATCGAGGCCCCCGACGGCTCCGACCCCGAGCAGCTGGCCCGGCGGGTGCTGGAGCTGCTGGCCGTAGAGTCGGCCGCGTGAGCAGCCAGAGCACCCCCGGCGCGATCGCCTTCACCAAGGGCCACGGCACCGAGAACGACTTCGTGCTCGTCGCCGACCCCGACGGCGCCTGGGACCCCTCGCCCGCCCTCGTCGCGCGCCTGTGCGACCGGCGCGCCGGCATCGGCGGCGACGGGCTGATCCGCGCCGTGCGCTGCACGGCCCTGCCCGAGGGCGCCGCCCTCGCCGGCAGCGCGGAGTGGTTCATGGACTACCGCAACGCCGACGGCTCGATCGCCGAGATGTGCGGCAACGGCGTGCGCGTCTTCGCCGAGCTGCTCCTGCGCGAGGGGCACCTGCCCGCCGAGGCCGGCGACGGCCGCTGGTTCGCCGTCGGCACCCGCGCCGGCCTCAAGCGCCTGCGCCGCGAGCCCGACGGCCGCTGGACCGCCGACATGGGCCCCTGGCGCCTGACGGGCGGCGAGCGGGCCCTGGCGGACGGCTCCGACGCCCTCGTGGCCGTCGCGGGCCTGGACGGCGTGGCCCGCCCGGCGCTGTCGGTGGACCTGGGCAACCCGCACACCGTCGTCGCGCTCGCCGAGCCGGCCGAGCTGGAGGCCGCCGACCTGGCGCGCGCCCCGCACGTGGAGCCCGTGCCGCCGCACGGCACCAACGTCGAGCTCGTCGTGCCGCTGCTGGCCGTGGACGTCACCGGCGACCACGTCGCCGACATCGGCGACGTGCGCATGCGCGTGCACGAGCGCGGCGTGGGGGAGACCCGCTCCTGCGGCACCGGCGCGTGCGCGGCGGCGCTGGCCACCCGCGCGTGGGCCGGCGCCGGCTCCCCGGACGTGTGGCGCGTGGAGGTGCCCGGCGGGGAGGTCGTCGTCACCGTGGGGGCCGGCTCCACCCTCTCGCGGGGCACCGTGTGGCTCACCGGGCCCGCGCAGCTGGTCGCCAGCGGCACGCTCTCCCCGTCGCTGCTGGGCGAGGCCGTCCCCGCCTGAGCCGCGCCCGGCGGGCCCCGGCGGCGGGGCCGCTCAGCCGCGGCGGACGGTGAGGACCCGGAAGCCCTTCGAGGAGGCGGTGCGGGCGGTGCCCGCACCCGGCAGGACCGCGGGCAGCTCGGCGTCCAGCCAGCGGTGCAGCGAGTCCGCGCCGAGGTTCTTCTGCACCACCAGGTGCGCCTCGCCCCCCGGTGCCAGGCGCGGCAGCCAGCGCAGCAGCAGCGCGTGCAGCGCGTCCTTGCCCACCCGGATCGGGGGGTTGGACCACAGCTGCGCGAACGCCACGTCGGCGGGCACCTCGTCCGGCAGGCAGGCGCGCACCTGCACCCCCAGGCGCTGCGCGTTGCGGCGGGCCAGGTCCAGCGCCCGCTCGTTGACGTCGACGGCCCACACGCGCCGCCGCGGCTGGCGCAGCCCCAGCGTCAGCGCCACCGGTCCCCAGCCGCAGCCCAGGTCCAGCACGTCGCCGGTGGCCGAGCCGTCCTGCGGCACCAGCGGCAGCAGCACCGAGGTGCCCGGGTCCAGGCGCTCGGCGCTGAACACCCCGCGCGCGGTCTCCACCCGCACCCGCCGCCCGGCCAGCTCGACCTCGACCTCGCGCCGCTCGTCCGGCGCCGCGGGCCGGGCGGTGAAGTAGTGCTCGCCAGCCCGTTCCCCGGCCCGTCCGCCCGCCTGCTCGCCGTCCGCCCGGGTGCTCACCACGCGGGCCAGGGTAGGGCCGCGCGGCGCGGCGGGCGGAATCCCGTGGACCCCGGGCACGTTGAGAGGGATGCTGGCCCCCTCAACCCCTGAGGGGCAGCACGACCTGGGAGGTCCATGAACCACCGCTCTTCGCCGGTCCGGCCGTCCGCGACGTCGTCGTCGCCGGACAGCGCGCGCGAGACCCAGCACGACAGCGTGCTGGGCGGCGCCCGCACGTCGGACCGCGACGCCGAGTTCGACCGCGCGCTGGCCCGCATCCTGTCCGGGCACGACGGCGCGGTCCCCACCGGTGAGCCGGAGGCGGACGGTGCCGACGCGCGCGACTACGACGGCGACCAGCTCGACCTGGCCGACCGCCGCGCGCTGCGCCGTGCCGCCGGCCTGTCCACCGAGCTCGCCGACGTCACCGAGGTCGAGTACCGCCAGCTGCGCCTGGAGCGCGTGGTCCTGGCCGGGGTGTGGTCCAGCGCCGGCTCCAGCCGCCAGGAGGCCGAGGTCTCCCTGCAGGAGCTGTCGGCGCTCGCCGCGACCGCCGGTTCGGACGTCCTGGCGGGCGTCCTGCAGCGCCGCTCCACGCCCGACCCGGCCAGCTACCTCGGTGCCGGCAAGGCCGCCGCCCTGGCGGACCTCGTGGCGGCCGAGGGCGCCGACACCGTGGTCTGCGACGGGGAGCTGTCGGCCTCGCAGCGGCGCGGGCTGGAGGACATCGTCAAGGTCAAGGTCGTCGACCGCACGGCCGTGATCCTCGACATCTTCGCCCAGCACGCCAAGAGCCGGGAGGGCAAGGCGCAGGTCGAGCTCGCCCAGCTGGAGTACCTGCTGCCGCGCCTGCGCGGCTGGGGCGAGTCCATGTCCCGCCAGGCCGGTGGTCGCGTCGCCGGCGGCGCCGGGATCGGCTCGCGCGGTCCCGGTGAGACGAAGATCGAGCTGGACCGCCGCCGCATCCGCTCCCGCATGGCCAAGCTGCGCCGGGAGATCCGCGGCATGGGCACGGCCCGCGACGCCAAGCGCTCCCTGCGCGTGGCGCGCGCGGTGCCGTCGGTGTCCATCGCCGGCTACACCAACGCCGGCAAGTCCTCGCTGCTGAACCGCCTCACCGGGGCGGGCGTGCTGGTCGAGGACGCGCTGTTCGCCACGCTGGACCCGACGGTCCGCAGGGCGCAGACGCCGGAGGGGCGCCCGTACACCCTGGCCGACACGGTCGGCTTCGTGCGCCAGCTGCCGCACCAGCTGGTGGAGGCGTTCCGCTCCACCCTGGAGGAGGTCGCCGAGGCCGACCTCGTCCTGCACGTGGTGGACGGCTCGCACCCCGACCCCGAGGGCCAGCTCGCCGCGGTGCGCTCGGTGCTCGCCGAGGTCGAGGCGCACCGGGTGCCCGAGCTGGTGGCGATCAACAAGGCCGACGTCGCCGACCCGGAGGTGCTGCAGCGGCTGCTGGCCCGCGAGCGCGGCGCCGTCGTGGTCTCCGCGCGCACCGGCGAGGGCGTCGAGCAGCTGCGCGAGCGCATCGCCGAGCTGCTGCCGGTGCCGGACGTGGAGGTGGAGGTGTGCGTGCCCTACGACCGCGGTGAGCTGGTCCACCGGGTGCACACCAGCGGCCAGGTCCTGGCCGAGGAGCACACCGGGGCCGGCACCCGGCTGCTGGCGCGGGTCCGCCCGCGGCTGGCGGCCGAGCTGGAGCCGTTCCGCCTCAGCGGCGCCACCGCGTGAGCAGCCCCGCGTGAGCAGCCCCGCCTGAGCGGCACCGCCCGGTCCGACCGGGTGGTGCCGCCCGGCGGGGCGCGCGGGCGTCGGGACGTGTCGGGGGCGTCGGCGAGGATGGTCCGGTGAGCGCGCCCAGCACCGAGCAGGTCCACGAGCAGCAGCACGACGAGCGCGAGGAGGTCGACGGCCGCGAGGCCGCCGACCTCCTCGACGTCGTCGTGCGCGAGCTCGGCGGGCAGCGCCGCGAGGGCCAGGCGCGCATGGCCCGGGCCGTCACCGACGCCGTGCGCGGCCGGCGGCACCTGCTCGTGCAGGCCGGCACCGGCACCGGCAAGTCCATGGCCTACCTCGTGCCCGCCGTGGCCCACGCGGTGCACCGCAGCAGCCGCGCGGTGGTCACCACGGCCACCCTCGCCCTGCAGGCGCAGGTCGTCGAGCGCGACCTGCCGCGCCTGGCGCGCGCCCTGGCCCCCGCGCTGGGCCGCGAGCCCACCTGGGAGCTGCTCAAGGGCCGGGCCAACTACCTGTGCCGCAACAAGCTCGACGGCGGCTTCCCCGAGGAGGAGGCCGCCCTGTTCGACCTCGACGCACCCGGCGCCGGCGACGCCGGCCGGCTGGGCCGCGAGGTCGTGCGGCTGCGCGAGTGGGCCGCGACCACCCGCACCGGGGACCGCGACGAGCTCGAGCCCGGCGTCAGCGACCGCGCCTGGCGGCAGGTGTCCGTCACCGCGCGCGAGTGCCTGGGCCCCCAGCGCTGCCCGGTGGCCGCCGAGTGCTTCTCCGAGCGGGTGCGCGCGCGGGCGCGCGAGGTCGACGTCGTGGTCACCAACCACGCCATGACCGCGATCGACGCGCTGGAGGGCTCCGGGCAACTGCTGCCCGAGCACGACCTGCTCGTCGTCGACGAGGCCCACGAGCTGGCCGACCGCCTCACCGCCGTGGCCACCGCGGAGCTGTCCGCCGCCGGGGTCGCCGCCGCCTCGCGCAGGCTGCGCCGCGCCGCGGGCGTGGTCAGCGAGGGCCTCGACGACGCCGGCGTCGCCCTGGAGGCCGCCCTGGAGCAGGCCGCCCCCGGCCGGCTGGAGCGCTGGCCCGCGCCGCTGGCCGACGCCGTCACCGCCGTGCGCGACACCGCCCGCACCGCCCTGAGCGACCTGCGCACCGCCACCGAGGGCGCCGCCAGGGAGGAGGACGCCGAGGCGCGCGGGGCCCGGCACCTGGCGCGCGCGGCCGTGCAGGAGGTCTTCACCGTGGCCGAGCGCCTCGCCGAGGCCTCCGCGCACGACGTCGCGTGGGTCGGCGCCGCCGCCCCGGGAGGGCGCGCGCCCTCCCTGCACGTGGCGCCGCTGTCGGTGGCCGGTCTGCTGCGCGAGCGCCTCTTCACCGACCGCACCGTCGTCGCCACCTCCGCCACCCTCACCCTCGGCGGCTCCTTCGAGCCGGTCGCGCGCTCCTTCGGGCTGCGCTCGGCGGCGGGGGACGAGGCGCCCTGGACCGGGGTGGACGTGGGCAGCCCCTTCGACTACGCCCGCCAGGGGATCCTCTACGTCGCCCGCCACCTGCCCCCGCCCGGGCGCGCCGGGCTGCCCGCCGCGGTCCTCGACGAGCTCGCAGCCCTCCTCGACGCGGCCGGCGGGCGCACCCTGGGCCTGTTCTCCTCCCGCCGCGCCGCCGAGGAGGCCGCCGCGGGCGTGCGCGAGCGCACCGGGCGCACCGTGCTGTGCCAGGGCGAGGACCGGCTGCCCCGGCTGGTGCGGCGCTTCACCGACGAGGTGGCCACCTCGCTGTTCGGCACCATGTCGCTGTGGCAGGGGGTGGACGTGCCCGGGCCGAGCTGCCAGCTCGTCGTCATCGACCGCATCCCCTTCCCGCGCCCGGACGACCCGCTGATGGCGGCGCGGGCGCGCGCGGTGGACGCCGCCGGCGGCAACGGCTTCCTGTCGGTCTCGGCGGCCCACGCGGCGGTGCGCCTGGCCCAGGGCGCCGGCCGGCTCGTGCGCGCCTCGGGCGACCGCGGCGTCGTCGCCGTGCTGGACCCGCGCCTGGCCACCGCCCGCTACGGCGGCTTCCTGCGCGAGAGCCTGCCGGGGTTCTGGCCGACCACCTCCCCGGAGACGGCGCGCCGGGCACTGGAGCGCCTGGACGCCGCCGCCGCTGCGCCGCGCGGGTGATGGCAGGGACCGGTCGGGGCCAGCGGCTGACGCGCGCTCGACCACCTGGCATCCTCACCCGGTGGCCACCGTCGGCTTCCTGCACACCGCGGACGCGCACGTCCGCACCTTCCGCGACCTCCTGCACCAGCGGGACGAGACCGTCACCGACCGGCACCTGGTGGACACCGGGCTGCTGGCGTCGGCGCGGGCCCGTGGCGCCGCCGCCGTGCGCGGGGCCATCGCCGACCGGCTGCGGCGCCTGAGCGCCGAGGGCGCCGACGTGGTGGTGGTCACCTGCTCGGAGACGGGCCCGGAGGCCGAGCGCGTCGGCGCGGAGGCGGGCCTGCGGGTGATGCGCGTGGACCGGCCCATGGCCGAGGCCGCGGTGCTCGCCGGGCGGCGCATCGCGCTGGTCAGCTCGCTGGACGAGGCCGCGGCCACGCTCGCGCCGCTGCTGCGGGAGGCGGCCGCGGCCGCCGGGCGCACCGTGGAGCTGGTCGACGTGCACTGCCCGGGCACGTGGGGGGCCTTCGAGTCCGGCGACGTGGTCACCTACTCCGCCGCCGTGGCCGAGGCCGTGCGCCGCGGCGTGCGCGCGGTGGAGCCGGCCGTGGACGTCGTCGTCCTGGCGCAGGCGAGCATGGTGGGGGCCGCCCCGCTGCTGCGGGACCTGCACGTGCCCGTGCTGACGTCCCCGCGGCTGGCGGTGGAGGCCGCCGTGGAGCTGGTGGTCCCCGTCGGGCGCTGAGCGCGCCCGACGGCGCTACAGGCTGCGCAGCACCGCCGTCACGCGGCCCAGGACCGTCGCCTCGTCGCCGTCCAGGGGCTCGTACAGGTCGTTGCGCGGCAGCAGCTTCACGTGGCCGTCCTTGCGCTGCAGGACCTTCACGGTGGCCTCGCCGTCGATCATGGCCGCCACCACGTCGCCGTTCTCTGCGGTGGGCTGCTGGCGCACCACCACCCAGTCGCCGTCGCAGATGGCCGCGTCGACCATGGAGTCGCCCACGACGCGCAGCATGAAGTGCCGCCCGCCGCCGACGAGCTGGGTGGGCAGGGGGAACACCTCCTCCACGAGCTGCTCGGCCAGCACGGGCGCCCCCGCGGCGATGCGCCCGACCACGGGCACGTAGGTGACGCCGGGGCGCTCGTCCACCGCGGTGGCCTCGTCGGCGGTCACCACGCCGTGCGCGAGGGGGGCGACGACCTCCAGGGTGCGCGGGCGGCGGGGGTCCTTGCGCAGGTAGCCCAGCCGCTCCAGCGTCTTGACCTGGTGGGCCACGCTGCTGGGGCTGGTCAGCCCGACGGCCTGGCCGATCTCGCGCATGCTGGGCGGGTAGCCGCGCCGCTCGACCGCCTCGCGGATGGTCTCCAGGACGCCGCGCTGGCGCGCCGTCAGCCCCGAGCGGTCCAGGGCGCCGTCGGGCAGCTGGTGCACCGACGCGCCCGCCCCGCCGCGCTCGTCCCCGCCCGCACCGTCCAGCGCGTCCGTCACGTCCCACTCCCGTCGTCCGGCCGCCGCGGCGTCCCGCGGACCCGATCACGCTACCGGCGCGCGCGCGGCAGCTCAAACACCTGTTCGAAGTGTCGCGAGCGCCGCCGTGTCGGTGGCGGGTGGCACCGTGCGCACCGCACCCCGCCACCGGCGGCCGCGGCCCCCGTGCCGGGGCTTGCGCGCCACCGGCGGGCCGGTGGTAGAACTGCCCCCGCC
>NZ_JAAALM010000269.1 GCF_009906395.1 Kineococcus indalonis | reverse complement strand
CTCCTCGATGGCGCTCTGCACCTCGGCGACGATGGCGCGCATCGCGCTCTCGGCCGCGGCGGGGTCGTGCGCGGCGACGGCCCGCGCGACGCGGGCGTGCAGGGCGCGCGCGGCGGGCTCGGGGTGCTCGGGCATGAGCAGGTGCTCGGTGCGCCCGCGCAGCACCTCGGCGACCATGCCCGACAGGGCGGTGAGCATCTCGTTGCCGCTGGCGCGCAGCACCAGCTCGTGGAAGGCGACGTCGGCCTCGCCGAAGGCGGCCAGGTCGCCGGCGGCGCCCAGGCGCTCCATCTCCCCGGCCAGCTCCAGCAGGCGCCAGCGCACCACGCGCGGGTCGAGCACGCTCCAGCGCTCGCGGGGTTGCACGGTGACGCCGACGCGGCGGCGGCTCTCCACGAAGCCCAGCGACTCCAGCACGCGCACGGCCTCGCGCACCACGGTGCGCGAGACGCCGAAGCGCTCGGCGAGGGGCTCCAGGCCCAGCACGGAACCGGCGGGCAGCCCGCCGGAGGCGATCTCGCCGCCGAGGGCGTCGAGCACGCCGGTGTGCAGGGTGGGCGCGGCGAGCGTCACCGCCGGGCCGCCCGGTGCGCTCGGCGGCGCGCGGGCGGGGGTGGCGTCGCGCACAGCGGGCGCACCGGTCTCACCCCCCCATTGTCCCGGCGGTGTCAATGGTGATACCTACTACGGACGGATCCACCGGTTCCCGGCCCGGTCGGCGACCCCCGAGCAGGAACCCGACCACGCGAGGAGACCCGCAGCGGTGAACCGGACCAGCACCCCCGTCGTCCTCGGCGTCGACCTGGGCACCACCTCCACCAAGGTCGTCGCCTTCGACGCCGCCGGCCGCGAGCGCGCCTCGGCCGGCGCCGGGTACCCCCTGCGCGAACCCGCCCCCGGGCACGTCGAGCTCGGCGCGGCCGACGTGCTCGGCGCGGCGCTGCGCGCCACCCGGGAGGCCGCCGCCCGCGCCCGCGCCGCCGGCTGCGCCGTCGCCGGCATCTCCTTCTCCTCCGCCATGCACTCCCTGGTGGGGGTGGGCGCGCGCGGCGCGCTGCTGACGGAGGTCATCACCTGGGCAGACACCCGCGCCACCGAGGAGGCCGAGGAGCTGCGGCCCACCGACCTCGGCCGCGCCCTGCACCGCACCACCGGCACGCCCGTGCACCCCATGTCCCCGCTGGTCAAGCTCGTGCACCTGCAGCGGCACCGGCCGGAGCTGTTCGCCGCCGCGCGCCGCTGGGTGCAGGTCAAGGACCTGCTGGTGCACCGCCTGACGGGCACGTGGGTCACCGACCGCTCCACCGCCTCGGCCACCGGCCTGGCGGACCTGGCCACCGGCGACTGGTCCGGGCAGGCGCTGGGCGTGGCCGGGGTCAGCCCGGTGCAGCTGCCCCCCATCGCGCCCGTCACCGGCCTGGTGGGCACCCTGACCGCCGCGGCCGCCGAGGAGCTGGGCCTGCCCGCGCGCACCCCGGTGTTCGCCGGCGGCGCCGACGGCCCGCTGGCCAACCTCGGCGTGGGCGCCGTCGTGCCCGGCACCGCGGCGCTGTCCATCGGCACCTCCGGGGCGCTGCGCGTGGCCGCGCGCGCCCCCCGCGTGGACGAGGCGGGCCGCACGTTCTGCTACTCCCTCACCGACGACCTGTGGATCGTCGGCGGCGCCACCACCAACGGCGGCGTCGTGCTGCGCTGGCTCGCCGAGACCGTCGTCCCCGACCTGACGTTCGTGGCCGGGGAGCTGGGCGACGTGCCGGAGGAACCGCTGCTGGACCTGGCCGCGCAGGTGCCCGCCGGCGCCGAGGGGCTGCTGATGCTGCCGCACCTGCTCAGCGAGCGCGCGCCGCAGTGGAGCGCGCTGACCAGCGGCGTGCTCGTGGGCCTGCAGCGCCGCCACGGCCGCGCGCACGTCGTGCGCGCCGCCCTGGAGGGGGTGTGCCAGCAGCTCGCCCTCGTCGCCGACTCCGTGGAGGACGCCGGCTCGGGCATCACCGAGATCCGCGCCACCGGGGGTTTCGCCCGCAGCGCGCTGTGGCGGCAGGTCCTCGCCGACGTCCTCGGCCGGCCGCTGTCCTTCGCCGCCGGCGGGCAGGAGGGTTCCAGCTTCGGGGCCGCCCTCGTCGGCCACCACGCGCTGGGACACCTCGACATGCTCGAGGCGGCCCGGCGCGAGGTGCGCATCGGCGAGGTCGTCGAACCCGACCCCGCCGACGCCGCCGTCCACGCCCGCCTGCGCCCGGTGTTCGCCTCCCTGGCCGAGGTGCTGGCCCCGGCCTTCCGGGCGCTGCGGGAGTTCACCGCCGACACCACCGGGACCGCCGAGCGCCCCGCCGGCGCGCCCGTGCCCGTCCCGGCCCTCGCGGCCGGTGCCCCCGAGCCCCGGCTCGAGCAGGACTGAGCCCGCCGCGCCGCCGGAGGGGACGGCGCGGCGGGCTCCTTCACCAGCGGTGCGCGACGTCCACGACGAACCGGGAACCCGCCCCCGGCCCGTCCAGCACGAACACGCGGAACGGCAACCGGGCCCGCACGCCCAGCCCGAACGTGGTCTGCCCCTCGAAGGAACCGGCCCACGCCACGTGCCGGAACGTGCGGTAGCCGCGCACGTCGGCCAGTTCCCCGTTCGGCAGGAAGATGCCGTCGGTGGCCACGACGGGCTCGACGACGACGACCTCCAGCCTCGCCCCGCCGCGCAGCGGGACCGGGTTCCCCGAACCGTCGAACCGGACCTGGTCGACGTAGCGCACGAAGTACCCGTCGCCGCGCCCGGACACGTCGACCACGAGCCGGTCGAAGCAGGCGTGCGCGCCGGTGCGCACGTCCTGGACCTCGGCGTTGAGCGCCGAGGGCGCGTCCTCCGGCAGGGAGCCCCAGCCGGTGGGGCACCCCGCCCGCGCCGAGGCGGAGGGTGCCAGGCCCACCAGGGCCGCACCCAGGAGCAGTGACGCCAGAGCAGCTGACCGCTTCACCGCGGCCTCCTCCCGTGGGGGCGGCGCCGTGCCGCCCGGCCACCACCGCCATCGTCCTCCCGCGCCGCGCCGCGCGGGAGGGTTTCCGGCGACCGCGCCCCCGTGTTCCGGCGACCGCGCCCCCGGCGCGAGGACGGGCCGGCCCCGCCCCGCTGGGGGAGGGACCGGCCCGCCGGGGCACTGGGGGTGCCGGGTTCAGCGGCGGCGCCCGGAGATCGATCCGACGACGGTCACGCCGACGGCGGCCACGGCGACCTGCAGGACCAGTTCGATCCAGTCGATGCCGTTCGTGGTGGCGACGCCGATCGCGTTCGCCAGGAACGTGCCGATGACCGCGGCGACGATGCCGACGAGGATCGTCAGGAGGATCGAGATGTTCTGCCGCCCGGGCAGCACCAGCCGCGCGAGCGCGCCGATGATCAGACCGATGACGACGGCGGAGATGATGGCACTGATCACGGGGACTCCTCGTGTGTCGGGACCCGGGTGCGGCGCGCACCGCTCGCTGACGCGCGAGGTGGCGGCCGCTGGCGAGGGCTCTCCTCGACGTGCCGGGCCGGTCACCGCTTCTCGATGACGCCCGTCGAGGAAACCACCGGTGGGCGCTCTCCGCACGGCGAGATCGCCGCCGCGCCCCCCGGACGGGGCGCTCATCGCTGCCGGTAGGCCTGTGGACTCACTCCGTAGCGCTTCTTGAAGGCCGCGCTGAGGCTGAAGGGCGAGGAGTACCCCACCCGGCGCGCCACCGCCGCCAGCGTCAGGTCGCGCTCGCCCAGCAGTTCCGCCGCCAGCGCCAGGCGGCGCTGCGCCAGGTGCTCCCCCGGGGTGGTGCCCACCGCGCGCGCGAACCGCCGCGTCAGCGCCGAGCGCGACACCCCGCTGCGCCGGGCCAGTTCCGGCACCGTCCACGGCGCCGCCGGGTCCGCCTCCAGCCAGCGCGCCGCCCGCTGCACCACCGGGTCCGCCACCACGCCCGGCAGCGCCCCCCGGCCCGCCGACCAGCCGCGCACCGCCGCGATGAGCAGCAGGTCCAGCAGCCGGTCCAGGACGCCGGCCTGCTCCCCGCCCGCGCGCTCCACCTCCCGCGCCAGCAGCGCCAGCACCTGGGGGTCCGGGTCCGGCACCACCACCGCCTCCGGCAGCGCCGCCGTCAGCGCCCGCCCCACCTCCCCGCGACTGCGGAACGTGCCCACCAGCAGCGCGTCGCGGCCCGCCGGGTCGTTGCCCCAGGTGCGCACCCCGGAGTTCCAGCGGCCGGGCAGCTCACGCCCGTCCGGGCCCGAGCACACCTGCCCCGCACCGACCGCCGCCAGGGGCGCCGCGCCCGGGGAACCGGCCACCACGTACGGGGCGCTGCCGCGCGCCAGCAGCACGTCGCCGGCCGACATCGGCTGCGCGCCGCCGGCGCCGGACACCCACGCCGAGCCGCGCAGCACCGCCACCGCGCTCAGCGGGGCCTCGTCGGCCACCCGCACCGCCCACGGCGGTTCCATCACCACGCGCAGCACGAACGCGCCCCGGGCGCGGGGCCCGTCGAAGCACCCGGCCGGCAGCTCCACGCGCACGACCGTAGGGCAGCAGCGCACGCGCGCGGAACCCTCAGGCCGCCGCCAGCGCGACGCCCACGCACGCCAGGGCGCCCGTGTCCAGCGCCCCGCGCACCGCGTTCCACCGCCGCCAGGCCCGCTCGAAACCCCGCCGCGCCGCGGCCGGGTCGCCCGCCGCGGCCGCCAGCGCCGCGTTCAGCGGCAGGTTCGCCCGCACCGTCACCACCAGCGCCGCCAGGTGCAGGGCGCACGCGGCGACGAGCGCCGCCGGAACCTGACCGGTGAGCGCCCTCGCGGCCGCGGCCGCGGCCGTGCTCAGCGGCGCCCCGGCGAACACCAGCGCGAACAGCGGGTTGCGCACCGCGGCGTTCACCGACGTCATCGCCGCCGTGAACGTCGCGTCGGAGGTGGCGCGCAACCCCGGCAGCACCGCGCACGAGAACGCGTGGAACAGCCCGGCCAGCGACCCCGACGTCACCAGGGCCACGAGCAGCAGCACCTGCGGCAGCAGCGGCCCCGCCACCGGTGCCCCTCAGGCCCGCGCGCCGGACGGCAGCACCGCCCGGACGCCGGTGGCCGCCGCCTCGCGGGCGTGGTCGGCGACGTCCCGCGCGGGGCGGCCCAGCGCCCGCTCCACCCCGCCGGTCACCGCGGCGTCGCGCCCGTCGAGGGGCAGCGCGGACAGGTCCGCGAACCCCCCGGGCAGGTGCGCCACGAACCCGGCGTCCCGGAAGGGTTTCACGGCCCCGCCCACCGCCAGGGGCAGGACCCCCGCGCGCACCGGCCCCGGGAGGGAGCCCTCCGAGGGGTTCCGGTGGGACCAGTCGCCGCGCAGCACCGTCCACTCCGGGCCGGAGACCTGCACGGCCCGCCGGCCGGTCCTGCCGGTCCTGCCGGTCCCCCCGAGAACTGCGACCACGGTTCCTCCTCCTGGCCCGGCCGGTGGCGCGGTGCGCCCCCGCGGCCCCGCCCGGGGC
>NZ_JAAALM010000268.1 GCF_009906395.1 Kineococcus indalonis | reverse complement strand
CCCGGGACGCTAGGCGGGCGCCCCGCCGCGGCCGGCGCCCGCGTCGCGACCCTGTGGAGGGCGACCCCGGCGTGCCCGCTGTGCAGCGCCCGGCGAGCATGGGGGCGTGGTGCAGGGGCGGGAGTTCGTGAAGCGGGGCGCGCCGGCGGCGCTGGCCGCCGAGGCCGCCGGCCTGGCGTGGCTGGCCGAGGCCGGCGGGGCGGCCGTGTGCCGGGTGCGCCGGCTGCACGGGGAGGAGATGGTGCTCGACCTCGTGCCCGAGGTGCCCGCCACCGCCGCCGCCGCCGAGGCCTTCGGGCGCGCCCTGGCCGCCACCCACGCCGCGGGCGCCGACCGCTTCGGCGCCCCGCCCCCCGGCGTGGCCGGCGACGCGTGGATCGCCTCCCTGCCGCTGCCGATGAGCACCGACCCCGGACCCTGGGGCGCCTTCTACGCCCGGCGGCGCCTGCAGCCGTACCTGCGCGCCGCCCGCGAGCGCGGCGCCGTGGACGCCGCCGGCGCCGCGCTCGTCGAGCGCGTCTGCGCGCGCCTGGCCGACGGCGACGAGGCGCTCGTCGCCGGCGCCGAGCGCCCGGCGCGCGTGCACGGGGACCTGTGGTCCGGCAACGTCCTGTGGTCCCCGCACGGGGCGGTGCTCATCGACTGCGCCGCGCACGGCGGGCACCCCGAGACGGACCTGGCGATGCTGGCGCTGTTCGGGCTGCCGCACCTGGAGCGGGTGCTCGCCGCCCACGCCGAGGCCGCCGGCACCGCCGACGGCTGGCGCGAGCGGGTCCCGCTGCACCAGCTGCACCCGCTGCTCGTGCACGCCGCGCTCTTCGGCGGCGGGTACGGCGCGCAGGCGGTGCGGGCCGCGCAGCGGGCGCTGGCGCTGTGAGCGGCGCCGGCCCCGCCGCGCGGGGGGTGCCCGCCCAGGAGCTGCTCGAGCACCCCGTGCAGCTCCTGCACCTGCTCGTCTCCCCCGAGCACGCCTACTTCGGCCGCCCCCGAGACGGCGCCGCGGACGTGCCCACCCACGACCTGGACGAGGTGGAGGTCGTCGCCGGCAAGGGCATCCGCGGCGACCGCTTCTTCGGCAAGGCCGCGCACATGGACGCCGCCGTGACGTTCCTGGCCGTGGAGGCCTGGGAGGCCGTCGCCGCCGACCTCGCGCTGCCCGCGGTGCCCGACCCCCTGCTGGCCCGGCGCAACCTCGTCGTGCGCGGCGCCGAGCTGGACCCGCTGCGCGGGCACGAGTTCGAGCTGGTCACCGCCGCCGGGACGGTGCGCTTCCGCGGCGGGCGCCCGGCCAACCCGTGCGCGTGGATGGACCGCGTCGTCGCCCCGGGCGCCCACCGGGCGCTGCGCGGGCGCGGCGGGCTGCGCTGCACCCCGCTGAGCGACGGGCGCCTGGCGCGCGGGCCCGCGGTGCTGCGCTCGCCGGTGCCCCTGGACCCCGCCCGCGCCGGGCAGGCGGTGCTGCGCCGCACGCCCCTGCCCTGAGCCGCCCGCTCCTCCGCCGGCGTGCGGACCCGCGGCGCACCGCCCAGGCTGGGGCCATGGTGAAGAAGGGCGACCACGTCAGCTGGAACACCTCCCAGGGCGAGACCACCGGGAAGGTGGTCTCGAAGGAGACGGACGACTTCGAGCTGGACGGCAAGCAGCGCCGCGCCTCGAAGGACGACCCGCAGGTCGTCGTGGAGAGCGACAAGTCCGGCAAGGAGGCGGCCCACAAGGAGTCGTCCGTGAAGAAGGCCTGAGCCCGGGAGGGCCCGCACGGGCGCGGGGTCGCCCCACGGCCGTGGGACCATGGGGCCCGTGACCGCAGCTCCCGTGGACCTCGCACCCGCCAGCCTCGGAGAACCGGCCCTGGGCCCCCTGGACGGCCGCTACCGCCGCTCCGTGGCCCCCCTGGCCGAGCACCTGTCGGAGGCGGCGCTGAACCGTCGCCGGATCCACGTCGAGGTCGAGTGGCTGATCCACCTGGGCACCCGCGACGTCGTGCCGGGCGTGCGCCGCCTCACCGGCGAGGAGGTCGCGCTGCTGCGCGCGCTGCCGCTGCGCTTCGACGCCGCCGCCGTGGCCGAGCTCGCCGAGATCGAGCGCGTCACCGTCCACGACGTCAAGGCCGTGGAGTACTGGATCAAGCAGCGCCTGGAGGGCACCTCCCTGGCCGACGTGGCCGAGCTGGTGCACCTGTTCTGCACCAGCGAGGACATCAACAACCTCTCCTACGCGCTCATGGTGCGCGACGCCGTGCAGCAGGTGTGGCTGCCGGCGGCCACCGCCCTCACCGACGACGTCGCCCGCACGGCCCACGAGCTGCGCGACCTGCCGATGCTCAGCCGCACCCACGGCCAGCCCGCCACGCCCACCACGCTGGGCAAGGAGCTGGCGGTCCTGGCGCACCGGCTGCGCCGCCAGCTGGCGCGCGTCGCCCGCGCGGAGTTCCTCGGCAAGTTCAACGGCGCCACCGGCACCTACGCCGCGCACCGCACCGCCGTGCCCGGCACCGACTGGCCCGCGGTGTCCAAGGAGTTCGTGGAGTCCCTGGGCCTGACCTGGAACCCGCTGACCACGCAGATCGAGTCCCACGACTGGCAGGCGGAGCTGTACGCCGACGTGGCCCGCTTCGGGCGCGTGCTGCACAACCTCTGCACCGACGTGTGGACGTACATCTCCTACGGCTACTTCGCGCAGGTGCGCGGCCAAGGCACCGTCGGCTCCTCCACGATGCCGCACAAGGTGAACCCCATCCGCTTCGAGAACGCCGAGGCCAACCTGGAGGTCTCCGGCGGGCTGTTCCGCGTCCTGGAGGAGACGCTGACGACCTCCCGCCTGCAGCGCGACCTCACCGACTCCTCCACGCAGCGCAACATCGGCGTGGCGTTCGGGCACTCGCTGCTGGCCATCGAGAACGCCCGCAAGGGCCTGGCCGGTCTGGACGCGGTGCCCGAGGCGCTGGCCGCCGACCTGGACGCCACGTGGGAGGTGCTCGGCGAGGCGGTGCAGTCCGTGATGCGCGTGCACGGCCTGCCCGAGCCCTACGAGCGGCTCAAGGAACTCACCCGCGGCCGCAAGGTCGACCAGGCCAAGCTGCGCGAGTTCGTCGCCGGCCTCGGCCTGCCCGAGGGCGAGGCGGCGCGCCTGTCGCTGCTGACGCCCGCCGACTACACCGGTGACGCCTCCGCGCTGGTCGACCACCTCGACCAGCCGCGGGCCTGACGTGCGCGCCGTCCTCGTCGAGGCGTTCGGCGCCCTGCCGCGCCTGGCCCAGGTCCCCGACCCCTCGCCCGCCCCGCACGGGGTGGTCGTCGCGGTGGAGGCCACCGGGGTGTGCCGCAGCGACTGGCACGCCTGGCAGGGCCACGACGAGGACGTCACGCTCCCCCACGTGCCCGGCCACGAGCTGGCGGGCACCGTCGTGGCCGTCGGCGCGGACGTGCACCGCTGGCGCACCGGGGACAGGGTCACCACGCCGTTCGTCACGGCGTGCGGCACGTGCCCGGAGTGCGCGGCCGGCCAGCAGCAGGTGTGCCGGGCGCAGACGCAGCCCGGCTTCACCGGCTGGGGCTCCTTCGCCGACCTCGTCGCCCTCGACCACGCCGACGCCAACCTCGTCCGCCTGGACGACGGGCTGACCCCCACGGCCGCGGCGGCGCTGGGCTGCCGGGTGGCGACCGCGTTCCGCGCCGTGGCCGACGTCGGGGCGGTGCGCCCCGGGGAGTTCGTGGCGGTGCACGGCTGCGGCGGCGTGGGGCTGTCCGCCGTGGCGGTCGCGGCGGCCGCGGGCGCCCGGGTCGTCGCCACCGACCTGTCCACCGCCGCCCGCGACCTGGCGCGCGCCTTCGGCGCGGAACACGTCCTCGACCCGGCCGCCGGGGACGTCGTGGCCGCCGTCACCGACCTCACCGGCGGCGGAGCGCACGTCTCCATCGACGCGGTCGGCTCCGTCGCGACCTGCGAGGCGTCGGTGCGCTGCCTGCGCCGCCGCGGCCGCCACGTGCAGGTCGGCCTGCTGCCGGTCGCGACGGGACGGCCCGCGGTGCCGATGGACCGCGTCATCGCCTTCGAGCTGCAGGTGCTCGGCAGCCACGGGATGGCCGCGCACGACTACCCGCGGCTGCTGTCCCTGGTCGGTTCCGGCGCGTTCCCGCTGCAGCGGCTCGTGGGGCGCGAGCTGCCCCTGGAGGCGGGCCCCCGCGCGCTGGCGGAGCTGGGAGGCCCGGGCACCGCCGGCATCACCGTGCTGCGCCCCTGACCCGCGGCGGCCCAGCGGCCACGGGGCTGCCCACGCCCGCACCGGTGCTCACCCCGGGACGCCGGGCAGCTCGGGCAGGCCCAGCAGCGAACGCCCGTGCACCTCGTGCGCGTACGCCGGGTTGAGCAGCGCGTGCCGGGTGGCGGTGGCGACGTCCCGCCAGATCCGCCGCAGGGCAGTGCCGTCGACCACGCCGTCGGCGCCGCAGACGTCCACCAGCAGCTCGACCGCCTGCTGGGCGCAGGTGGCCACCGTGCCGATGTCCACGCGGACGCGCGCGCGGGCGGCGGGGCTCAGCGCGCCGGTGCGGGGCCCGGCGTCGAGGTCCCCGGCCGCCCGCATCAGGTGCAGCTCCGCGCTCTCGACGAGTCGCGCGGCGTCGGCGACGGCCAGCTGGACGCTGGGGGCGTCGGCCAGGCGGGGGTGCGGCGACATCGACATCGGCTCGTGCAGCGCGACCTCCCGCGCGGCGTCCAGCGCCGAACGGGCCATGTCGACGACCGGACCGGCGATCGTGGGCGCCAGCGCCGTGACGGTGGCGGTGCGCCGCGGGTGCGGGGCGGGCACCCCGGCGGCGGGCACGGGCAGAACCGTGAGCAGCGCCCGCAGGGGCGCCCGGTGCGCCGGGACGACGAGCTCGTCGGCGCGGACGGTGTCGCTGCCCGTGCCGCGCATGCCGGCGGTGAACCAGGTGCTGCGGACGGTCAGCTCGGCGGCCGGGACCAGGCTGACCAGGACCCGCGGCGGTCCGGTCGCCGGACGCGGCGCGTCGAGGCGCCCCACCCGCACGCCCCGCAGCCGCGGGTGAGTTCCGCACCGACCTGCGCGATCGTGCGCAGGTCTGCGCCGACGCCACCGAACTCGACAGGTGCGCCGAGGCGCAAGAACCCGGCGTCCTGCAGGGCAGCAACGCTGGCGGGCACGAGACGGCGCGCGTCATCGTCCGCGGCGGCGTGCCAGGCCAGCACTTCGCGCAGCGCCTGCGCGGTGTCCAGGGGTGAGGGGACGGATCGACGCTCCAGCGACGACATCTCGGCGGTGGCACTCACAGGCTCTCCGATCGTTGAGGGAGGCAACGACACGGTAGGGCGGAGCACCGCCGTACTGGGGCGGTGGTCGGGTGTCGGCGGCGGGTTGTGCTGTTGGACGTCGCTGCCCGCCCCCGCGCGCAGCGCCCCCCGAAGCACTGCAGGACAACACCCCCCGGATACGTGGAAAGGGCCCGCACCCCCCACCAGGGGGCACGGGCCCT
>NZ_JAAALM010000267.1 GCF_009906395.1 Kineococcus indalonis | reverse complement strand
GCGGGGTGCTGTCGCGCAGCAGCACCGTCCCGCGCACGTGCTCCACGCGCCGCTCCGCCGCGGGGGAGTCCACCAGGTCGAAGGCGCGCGCCCCGATCTGCGCCAGCGGCAGCCGCACCGTCGTCAGCGCCGGGGTGACGTCGCGCAGCGTCGGGATGTCGTCGAACCCGGCCACCGCCGCGTCGCGCGGCACGCGCAGGCCCGCCTCGCGCAGCGCCGCCATCGCCCCCACCGCCATGACGTCGTTGGCGGCCAGCACGCACGGCGGGCGGCCCCCGGCGCGCGGCAGCCCCTCCGGCAGCACCGCGCTCAGCGCCGCGTGCGCCCCGTCGCGGGTGAACGGCCCCGGCAGGTCCAGCAGCGGCGGGCAGCCGCGCGCGGCCAGCGCCTCGCGCACGCCCGTGCTGCGCTCCACGGCGGTGGACACCCCCGGCGGGCCGGGCAGCAGCACGAACTCGCGGTAGCCGGCGTCCACCAGCGCCCCGGCCAGCGCCCCGGCGTCCCCGCGGTTGTCGATGAGCACGGTGTCCACGCCCAGCACGTCCTGCGTCACCGCGGCCACCTGGCCGCCGGAGGCGCGGAAGGCGTCCAGCTCGGCGCGCAGCGCCGCGGTGGAGGTGCCGTCCTGCCAGCGGCTGCCGGCCAGCACCACCGCGCGCACCCGCTGGCGGCGCAGCGCCGCCACGTGGGCGACCTCGGTGACCGGGTCGGCCCCCGTGACGGCCAGCGTGACGATGACGCCGGCCGCGGCGGCGCGCTCCATGACGCCGGAGGCGATGGTGGAGAAGTACGGGTCGGCGATGTCGTGGACCACCAGGCCCACGACGTTGGAGCGCCCGCGCGCCATGGCCTGCGCCTGCGCGTTGGGGGAGTAGTCCAGGTGGGCGGCCGCGGCGAGGACCTTCTCGCGCAGCGCCTCGCCCACCACGCGGGTGCTGCCGTTGAGCACCCGCGAGGCGGTCGCCAGGGACACGCCGGCCTCGCGGGCGACGTCGTGCAGGGTCACCGGCCCCGAGGCCGGCGCCCGTCGCGCCCGTCGCCTGACGCCCTGCTCTGCCCGCAGCTCCTCCGACACGCGGCACATCCTGCCGTGCCGGCGCCTCAGAGGAGGTCGGCGTAGCGCTCCGGGTGGCGGCGCACGTGCAGGCGCACGAACGAGCACGCCGGCAGCACCTTCGCCCCGCGCGCGCGCACGTCCCGCAGCGCGGCGTCCACCAGGGCGCCGGCCAGGCCCTCGTCCCGGTGCTCGGGCACGACCTCGGTGTGCACGAACGCCAGCACCTCGCCGTCACCGGTGCCCTGCGGGACGTAGTCGGCGATCGCGACGAGCTCGCCGTCCAGGCGGCCCTCGTAGCGGTGGGCGGCCTCGTCGTGCGCGACGACCAGCCGCTCGGCGGACGACTGCGCGGGGGGGTGCTCGGGGGTGCTCACGCCCGTGGGAACGTCCCGGGGGCTGACGCGCTTCCCCGCTCCCGGTAGCGTCGAGGACGGACGGATCCTTACAACGTTGGAGGAATCAGTGCCCGCACCTGCGCCCGTGAGCGCCGTCGTCGACCTGGACGTCACCGGCCCCACCATCTCGCCCCACGTCTACGGCCACTTCGCCGAGCACCTCGGCCGCTGCATCTACGACGGCTTCTACGTCGGGGAGGACTCCGAGGTCCCCAACGAGGGCGGCATCCGCCTGGACCTCGTGGAGGCCCTGCGCGCGCTGGACATCCCCAACCTGCGCTGGCCCGGCGGCTGCTTCGCCGACGAGTACCACTGGATGAACGGCATCGGCCCCAAGGAGGGCCGGCCGCGCATGGTGAACACCCACTGGGGCGACGTGGAGGAGAACAACCACTTCGGCACCCACGAGTTCATGGCGCTGTGCGAGCTGCTGGGCGCCGAGCCCTACGTCTCGGGCAACGTCGGCTCGGGCACCGTGCGCGAGATGAGCGAGTGGGTGGAGTACCTCACCCGCCGCGGCGACTCCCCGATGGCGCGCATGCGCCGCGAGAACGGCCGCGAGGACCCGTGGAAGGTGCGCTTCTGGGGCATCGGCAACGAGGCGTGGGGCTGCGGCGGCAACATGACCGCCGAGGAGTTCGCCGCCCAGGCGCGCACGTTCGCCACCTACTGCCGCGACCAGGGCGACAACCGCCTGTACCGCATCGCCGCCGGCGCCAGCGACGACGACTACCGCTGGACCGAGGCGCTGATGAGGACCGTCAGCGGCCTGGGCGGCGCCGGCGCCGACGAGCGCCACGGGCACGCGCCCATCCAGGCCGTCTCGTTCCACTACTACACGGTCACCGGGCCCACGTGGGAGCAGAAGGGCTCGGCGACGGACTTCACCGCCGACGACTACTACCGCACGCTGCTCAAGGCGCAGGGCATGGAGCGCGTCCTGGGCGGTCACGCGCGCGTCATGGACGCCTACGACCCGGACAAGCGCATCGGCCTGGTCTGCGACGAGTGGGGCACCTGGTTCGACGTCGAGCCGGGCACCAACCCCGGTTTCCTGTTCCAGCAGAACACCCTGCGCGACGCGCTCGTGGCCAGCCTGCACTTCGACGTGTTCCACCGCTTCGCCGACCGCCTGGTGATGGCGAACATCGCCCAGACCGTCAACGTGCTGCAGGCGATGGTCCTCACCGACGGCCCCGAGATGGTGCTCACCCCCACCTACCACGTGTTCCGCATGAACCGCCGCCACCAGGGCGCGGCCTCGCTGGCGGTGCACGTGCTGAGCGAGACCCCCGCCCGCGAGGTCGACGGGCAGCAGCTGCGCACCTTCTCCGCCTCCGCCTCCGTGCGCGAGGACGCGGCGCTGCTGTCGCTGACGAACCTGGACACCGAGCAGCCCGTCACCCTCACCGTGGACCTGCGCGGCCGTGCCGTCGGCGAGCCCACCGGCGAGGTCCTCACCGCCGCGGAGCTGTCGGCGCACAACGTGCCCGGCGGCGCGGGCGCCGTCGCACCGCGCCCGTTCGACGGGGCGCGCCTGGAGGGTTCCACCCTCACCGTCGAGCTGCCGCCGCACTCCTTCGCCACCGTGCAGCTGCCGCTGCGCGGCTGAGCACCGCCGGCCGGGGGTCCCGCGCGGGACCACCGGCCGGCACCCTCAGCGGGCGCTCAGCAGCGCGGCCACCTCGTCCCAGGAGGAGACCACCGCCAGCGCCCCGGCCTCGCGCAGCGCCGCGGTGCGCGCCGCGCGCTCGTGCTCGGGCACGAACTGCACCGTGCCGACGGTGCGCACGCCCGCGGCCACCGCCGACAGCGCGCCGTTGATCGAGTCCTCCACCGCGACCGCCTCGTCGGGCGTGATGCCCAGGTCCTGCACCGCGTGCACGTACACCGCCGGGTCCGGCTTGCTGGTGGGGCGCGGCAGGGAGTCCTCCGCGCTGTAGCGGCGCGCGGGCTCGAAGAACCCCGCCAGGCCCGTGACCTCCAGGCACGCGTCCAGCCGGGACGCCGCGCTGGAGGTCACCGCCGCCAGCGCGAACCGCTGCGCCAGGCGCACCAGCGGCCCGTGCACCGCGGGGTCCTCGCGCAGCACCGTGCGCAGGTGCGCGGTGACGACGTCCTTCTCCTGCGCCACCCAGCGCTCCAGGTCCTCGGGCGCCAGGTCCCGCCCGTACCCGCGGGCCAGCTCCTGCGCGGCGGCGCGGAAGTTCTTGCCGTTGGTCATCGCCTGCAGCTCGGCGGGGGAGTACGGACGCTCGGCGCCCAGCTGGGCCAGGAACCGGTTCGTCACGTCCGCCGAGGCGGCGTAGGCCGGTTCCTCGGAGGGGAACAGCGTCCCGTCCGCGTCGCACAGCAGCGTCGTGACCCCCGCGGGGTCGAGGTCGGTGGAGCGGTGGGTCACGCGGCGCCCTCCTGGTCGAGCGTCAGGTACAGCCGGATCACTTCCCGTGGACCCTGCTCCTCCAGGGCCCGCAGCGCCACCTCCAGCGAGGCGGCGAAGTGCTCGTCGCGCGAGAGGCTGTCGAAGACGCGCTCCACGCCCAGCAGCGCCTGGGGGTCCACGTGCCCCTCCTGGGCGCGCTCCACGAGCTCGTCCGACAGCGGGCCCTCCACGGGGATCTGCTCGCCGGCGTAGTCGTAGCCGCGCAGGAACCGCATCCACCCCGCCACCGCCAGCACGAGCAGCTGGTGCGGGCGCCCGCGCTCCAGCGCCGCCCGCAGGGAGGGCAGCACGTAGTTCGGCATCTTCGTCGAGCCCCGCCGGCACAGCCGCAGCAGCTGGTCGCCCATCCGCGGGTTCGACAGGCGTTCCACGAGGGTGCGCTGGTACTCGGCCAGGTCGATGCCGGGCACCGGCGGCAGCAGGGGCACGATCTCGTCGGCCATCAGGTGCACGAGGTAGTCGCGGAAGACGTCGTCGGCCATCAGCTCGTCGATCGTGCGGTACCCGGCCAGGTGGCCCAGGTAGCCCAGCGCGGTGTGGCTGGCGTTGAGCAGGCGCGTCTTCATCGTCTCGTAGGGCGCGACGTCGTCGACGAACTGCACGCCCACCTCCTCCAGCGGCGGGCGCCCGGCGCTGAAGCGGTCCTCCACGACCCACTGGGTGAACGGCTCGGTGATCACCGGCCACCGGTCGTCCACGCCCGTCGAGGCGGCGATCGCGTCGCGCTCCTCCTCGGTCGTGGCGGGGGTGATGCGGTCCACCATGCAGCCGGGGAAGGCCACGTGCTCCTCGACCCAGCCCGCCAGGTTCCCGCCGTGCCGCTCGTCGCGCAGCCGCGCGAAGGAGACCACGGCGGTGCGCGCGGCCTCGCCGTTGTGCGGCATGTTGTCGCAGGACAGCACGGTGAACGGCGCCGTCCCGGCCCCGCGGCGGCGCTCGAGCGCGGCGGTCAGCAGGCCGAAGACGGTGCGGGGCTCGCCCGGGTTCTCCAGGTCCGCGCGCAGCTCGTCGTCGTCGGCGTCGAACCCGCCGCCGTGCGGGTCGACGCGGTACCCGGTGCCGGTGATCGTCAGGGTCACCAGGCGGGTGCGCTCGTCGGCCAGGGCGTCCACCACGGCGCCGGGGTCCTGCGCGGTCAGCAGGTAGCGGGTCATCACGCCGACCACCCGGGCGCGCTCCTCCTGCGGCCCGCGCTCGACGACCGTGTAGAGCAGGTCCTGCGGGCCCAGCGCCTCGCCCATCCGCGGGCTGTGCATCCCGACCCCGACCAGACCCCACTCGCGGTGCCCGCGGCGGGCCAGCTCGTCGAGGTACACGGCCTGGTGGGCGCGGTGGAAGCCGCCGACGCCCAGGTGCACGACGGAGGGCACGAGCGCGTCGCGGTCGTAGCCCGGCACGGACACGCCCGCGGGCAGCTCGTGCAGCGTGGCGTCGGTGAGGGGGACGGGACGGTCGTGGCCGGTCTCCGGCGCAGCGGTCAACACCGCTCCTTCCGCGGGCCCCGCGGTCGCGGGGTGACGAGGGCCCACCTGCTGGAGCACTCGTCCCGTACCCGGTCGCGCTGCGCTCAAACGTCGTGACGTTGCGCGTGGGGCAGGGGGGCGCGGGG
>NZ_JAAALM010000266.1 GCF_009906395.1 Kineococcus indalonis | reverse complement strand
GCCCCGGACGCACCACGGGTGCACCGGCACCGCGCCGAGCGGTGGCGCGCGGCCTTCCGGGCGCGCCGCGAGCGGCTGCGCGCCGACCCCCACGCCGACCGGGCGTACCGCACCGCCGTCGCCGTCGCGGGCACCGCCGTGGTGGTGCTGGGCCTGGCGCTGGTGCCGCTGCCCGGGCCGGGCTGGCTCGTGGTCTTCCTGGGTCTGGCGGTCCTGGGCACCGAGTTCGCCACCGCCCGCCGCCTGCACCGGTTCGCCCGCCGCCAGCTGCACCGGTGGACCCGGTGGTTGGGGCGGCGCTCGTGGGGCACGCGCACCGCCCTGGGCGCGGGCACCGCCGCCGCCGTCGCGGCCGTGGTCTGGGGCTACCTGGCGTGGCAGGGCGTCCCGGCGTGGAGCCCGGACGTCGTCACCGCCCAGCTCACGCGCCTGCCCGGCCTCTGAGGGCCCGCTCGCTCCCGCAGGGGGGCCGCCCGTCGGCGGCCGGGACGACCAGCGGGGTGGTCGAGAGCAGGCCGCGGGATGCGGTACGGTTCTTCCACCGGTCGCGGACAGCGGTCGCACCGGGCGATTAGCTCAGCGGGAGAGCACCTCGTTCACACCGAGGGGGTCACTGGTTCGATCCCAGTATCGCCCACACCGTTCCACCCAGGAGCAGCGCATGCAGAGCCCCGAAGCCCCCGGCTTCGGGGCTCTCGTCGTCGAGGTCGCCCTCTTCCCCGTGAAGTCCGTGCCCGGCCTGCGCCCCCCGCGAGCGCAGGTGGGCCCCGAGGGCCTGGTGGGCGACCGCGGCTTCGTGCTCGCCGTCGTCGGCGGCGAGGCGCTGACCGCCAAGACCGCTCCCCGCCTGCGCGCCCTGGAGCTGTCCGGCCCCGCCGGCGCGCCGCTGCTGCGCGCCCCCGGCGCGGCGCCCGGCGACCTGGCCGCGGTGGCCCGCTTCCTCGGCCTGGACGCTCCCCTGGAGCTGCGCCCGGCCCCCGGCGGGGCCCGCCAGGTGGCCGCCGTGCACGTCGTGAGCACCCTGGAGCGCGAGGACCCCGCGGCCGGCGACTCCTCCCGCGCCAACCTCGTCCTGCGCCCGGCGCCCGGCGCGCGCCCGCCGTCCCCCGCCCAGCTGGTGGGCGCGCTGCTGGAGGTCGGTGCGGTGCTGCTGCGGCTGGGGGAGCCGCCCCGGCACTGCGCCGGCTCCTTCGCCGAGGTGCTGCGCGGCGGGGCGCTGCGCACCGGCGACGCGGCGCGGCTGCTGCCGCGCGCCGACGGCGCGGGCGGGGGCCCCGGATAGAGTCGCGGGCGTGGAGCCGCGCTCCACGGCCCTGACCGACGCACCCCCCGGAGGCACGCAGTGTCCGCCCAGCTCACCGTCACCCGTTCCGGCGCCTCCGCGCCCGCGACGACGGTGCAGGTCGCGGCCGGCACGACCGCCGCCGAGCTGTTCGCCGACGAGCGCGACGTCGTCGTCGCCCGCGTCAACGGCGAGCTGCGCGACCTGTCGCACCCGCTGGCCGACGGCGACGAGGTCGAGGGCGTCCTGCTCTCCTCCGAGGACGGGCTGGCCGTGCTGCGCCACTCCGCCGCCCACGTCGTCGCGCAGGCCGTGCAGCAGCACTTCCCCGGGGCCAAGCTGGGCATCGGCCCGCCGATCCGGGACGGCTTCTACTACGACTTCGACGTGGAGACCCCGTTCACCCCCGAGGACCTGAAGACCCTCGAGAAGACGGCCCAGCGCATCGTCAAGGAGGGGCAGCGCTTCGTCCGCCGCGTCGTCACCGACGACGAGGCCCGGGAGGAGCTGGCCGGCGAGCCGTACAAGCTGGAGCTCATCGGGCTGAAGTCCAGCGCCGGCGAGGCCGCCGAGGGCGCCGGCGTGGAGGTCGGCGCCGGTGAGCTGAGCATCTACGACAACGTCCGCCGCGACGGCACCGTGGCCTGGAAGGACCTGTGCCGCGGTCCGCACCTGCCCAGCACCCGCCTCATCGGCAACGGCTTCACCCTGCTGCGCTCGGCGGCGGCGTACTGGCGCGGCAGCGAGAAGAACCCCCAGCTGCAGCGCGTGTACGGCACCGCCTGGGCCAGCAAGGACGACCTGAAGGCCTACCAGGAGCGCCTGGCCGAGGCCGAGCGGCGCGACCACCGGCGCCTGGGCGCCGAGCTGGACCTCTTCTCCTTCCCCGACGAGATCGGCTCCGGCCTGGTCGTCTTCCACCCCAAGGGCGGCGTCGTCAAGCGCGTCATGGAGGACTACGTGCGCCGCCGGCACGTGGAGGAGGGCTTCGACTACGTCGGGACCCCGCACATCTCCAAGGGCGGGCTGTTCGAGACCTCCGGGCACCTGCCCTACTACGAGGACACGATGTTCCCGGCGATGGAGCTGGAGAACAGCAAGTACTACCTCAAGGCCATGAACTGCCCGATGCACAACCTGATCTTCCGCTCGCGCGGGCGGTCCTACCGGGAGCTGCCGCTGCGGTTCTTCGAGTTCGGGTCGGTCTACCGCTACGAGAAGAGCGGCGTCGTGCACGGCCTGACCCGCGTGCGCGGGCTCACCCAGGACGACTCGCACAGCTACGTCACCGCCGAGCAGGCCCCCGGCGAGATCAAGCACCTGCTGGACTTCGTGCTGGGCCTGCTGCGCGACTTCGGCCTGGACGACTACTACCTGGAGCTGTCCACCCGCGGGGACTCCGCGAAGTTCATCGGCAGCGACGAGGAGTGGGCCACCGCCACGGCCGTGCTGGAGGCCGCCGCGCGCGACACCGGCCTGGACCTGGTGCCCGACCCGGGCGGGGCGGCGTTCTACGGGCCCAAGATCTCCGTGCAGGCCCGCGACGCCATCGGCCGCACCTGGCAGATGTCGACGATCCAGTACGACTTCAACCAGCCGGCCCGCTTCGGGCTGGAGTACACCGCCGCGGACGGCTCCAAGCAGCAGCCGGTGATGATCCACTCGGCGAAGTTCGGCTCCCTGGAGCGCTTCTTCGGCGTGCTCACCGAGCACTACGCCGGCGCCTTCCCGCCCTGGCTGGCCCCGGTGCAGGTCGTCGGCATCCCCGTCGCCGACGCGCACGTGGAGCACCTGCAGGCGGTCGCCGCGCAGCTGCGCGCGCGCGGCGTGCGCGTCGAGGTGGACTCCTCCGACGACCGGATGCCCAAGAAGATCCGCACCTGGACCAAGCAGAAGGTGCCGTTCCTGCTCATCGCCGGCGCCGAGGACGTCGAGGCCGGGGCGGTCTCCTTCCGCTACCGCGACGGCAGCCAGGAGAACGGCGTGCCCGTCGAGCAGGCGGTGCAGAAGGTCGTGGACGCCGTCGAGCGGCGCGTGCAGGTCTGATGGCGGGCGTGGACGGGCCGGGGGCCCCGCGGGCCGAGCCGGCCGCGGGGTTCCCCGGCGACCCCGACGGCTTCGAGCGGCTGTGGACGCCGCACCGCATGGCGTACATCACGGGCGGCGACAAGCCGGCCGACCCCGACGACGCGCAGCAGTGCCCGTTCTGCCGCGCGCCCTCGCGCACCGACGAGGACGGGCTGGTGGTGCACCGCGGCGAGCGCGTGTTCGTCGTGATGAACCTGTACCCGTACAACCCCGGGCACCTGCTGGTGTGCCCGTACCGGCACGTGTCCTCCTACGTGGACCTCGACGCCGCCGAGCTGGCGGAGTTCACCGCCCTGACCCGCGCGGCGGTGACCACCCTGCGCGCGGCCTCGAACCCGGCCGGCTTCAACATCGGCATGAACCAGGGCGCCGTGGCCGGTGCCGGCATCGCCGCGCACCTGCACCAGCACGTCGTGCCGCGCTGGGCCGGCGACGCGAACTTCCTGCCGGTGGTGGCGCGCACCAAGGCGCTGCCGGAGCTGCTGGAGGACACCCGCCGGCGCCTCGCCGCGGCCTGGACCAGCACCGAGCCGGCCGCCGCGGCCGGCGGCGAGGGCTGAGGCGTGCTCGGCCGCAACGCCCGCGACTTCGCCGCGCGCGTCTTCACGCCGCCGGCCAGGCTCCTGCTGCGCCTGGGCGTGGGGCCGGACGCGGTGACGATCGCCGGCACCGCCGGCGTGGTCGTCAGCGCCCTGGTGCTGTACCCGCTGGGACACCTGTTCTGGGGCTCCATCGCGGTGACGTTCTTCGTGCTCTCCGACACCGTCGACGGCATCATGGCCCGCACCCTGGGCCGCTCCGGGCGCTGGGGCGCCTACCTGGACTCCACCCTGGACCGCTTCGGCGACGCCGCCGTCTTCGGCGGCCTGGTGGTGTGGTTCGCCCGCGGCGGCGGCTCGCCGCTGACGGCCGGGCTGGCGCTGCTGTGCCTGGTGCTGGGCAGCCTGGTCTCCTACGCCAAGGCCCGCGCCGAGGGCCTGGGCTTCACCGCGAACGTCGGCATCGCCGAGCGCTCCGACCGCCTCGTCGCCGTCCTGGTGGGCACCGCGCTCGTCGGCCTGGGCGTGCCCCGCCCGTTCCTGACGGTGGTGCTCGCCCTGCTCGCCGTCGCCAGCCTCGTCACCGTCGTGCAGCGCATGGCCGCGGTGCGGCACCAGGCGCTGGCCGGCGCCGCCCCACCCGCGCCCGGCGCGTGAGCGGGGCCCTCGACGGCCTCACCGCCGCCGGCTTCAAGGTGGCCTGGCGGCTGGCGCGCGCCGTCCCCGAACCGCTCGCGCTGCGCGCGGTGGAGCGCGCCGCCGACCGCGCCCACGCGCGCGGCGGCCCGCGGGTGGAGCAGCTGCGCGCCAACCTGCGCCGCGCCCGGCCCGGCGCCGCGCCGGAGGAGCTCGAGGCGCTGGTGCGCGAGGGGCTGCGCTCCTACGCCCGCTACTGGTGCGACGTGTTCCGGCTGCCGGCGTGGTCGCGCGAGCGCACCGTGGGCAGCGTGCGCGCCACGGGCACCGGGCCGCTGCGCGAGCACCTGCGCTGTGGGCGCGGGGTGGTTGTCTCCCTGGGCCACCTGGGCAACTGGGACCACGCCGCCGCGTGGTCGGCCCGCGAGCTGGCGCCCGTGGTCACCGTGGCCGAGCGGCTGCGGCCCGAGGCGGTCTTCGAGGAGTTCCTCTCCTTCCGGCGCTCCCTGGGCATGGAGGTGCTGCCGCTGGGCGACCCCGGCACCTTCCCGGCGCTGGTGCGCCGCGCCCGCGCCGGGGCGTTCGTGCCGCTGCTGGCCGACCGCGACCTGTCCGGCAGCGGCGTGCCGGTGCGCTTCCTGGGCGAGGAGGTGCCCATGGCCGCCGGCCCGGCCGCGCTGGCGCTGGCCTCCGGGGCCGCGCTGTTCCCCGCCTCCCTGTGGTACGAGGGCGCGCCCGAGCGCCCGCGCACCCTGGTCGTGGAGTTCGGCGAGGAGGTCGCGCGCCCGCCGGTGGAGCCCGGGCGCAGCCCGCGCGAGCAGCGCGCCGCGGCCGTGGCCGCCATGACGCAGGCGTGCGCGGACGCCCTGGCCGCCGCCGTGCGCGCCCACCCGCAGGACTGGCACGTGCTGCAGCCGCTGTTCGCCGACGACGTCGCCGCCGCCCGGGCGGGCCGGGGGGAGCGGGCGGCCCGCGGG
>NZ_JAAALM010000265.1 GCF_009906395.1 Kineococcus indalonis | reverse complement strand
GCCCGCGCCCGCGTGCGCCGGGCAGGTCGTGGTCCAGCAGCGGGCCGCAGACGAGGACGAGGGTGTCGGCGCCGAGCTCGGCGGCCTCCTCCACGGCGCGGCGGTTGTCGTCCAGGACGGCGGCGGGGTCGGCGGCGGGGTCGGTGAACATCCCGCCGCGGCACACGGAGCTGACGCGCAGCCCGGCCCGCCGCACGAGGTGCGCGGCGCGCTGCAGGCCGGTGGCGGCGATCTTGTCGCGCCACAGGGCGATCGCGCCGATCTCGTGCCGCTCGCACCCGGCGACGGCCTGCTCCAGGGACCAGGAGTTGACGGTGATCTGGTTGAGGCTGAGGCGGCGGGTGTCCACGGGCACGCTCCTTCGCGGGCTGGAATGCGCTTTCCGGAGAGGGTGCCACACCCCGACCCGCCGGTCAACGACGCGCGACGGCGCCCCGGCCCGCGCGCACGTGCGCGCGGGCCGGGGCGCCGTCGCGGGCCTCAGGAGCCGCTGTGCTCGCCGGGCTGCTGCCCGCTCGCGGCGTCGCCGGCGGTGTCGGCGTCCGAGCCGGGGCCGGTGCTCTCGTCGGCCTCCTCGGCCTCGGCCGCGAACCCCGTGTCGTTGCCGTAGCCGTTCTCGGTGGGCGACTCCGCGGCCGCGGGGCTGCCGGGTTCCTGGCTGGGGGTGGTCATGGTGCTCCTCTCGTCGGGTCCGCGGGCAGGTGCGTGCCAGCGGTGCTCAGGGGCGGAAGACCGCCCGCAGGCAGCCGTCCTGCTTCTCCTTGAACATCTCGTAGCCGCGCACGGAGTCCTCCAGCGGCATCTCGTGCGTGGCCAGGAAGCTCGTGTCCAGCTCGCCGTCGGCGATGTGGCGCAGCAGCCGCGGGACGTAGCGCTGGCCGTGCTGCTGGGAGGCGCGGATGGTCAGGCCCTTGTTGAGGACCACGCCCATCGGGAACTTGTCGGTGAGCCCGTACACGCCGAGCACCGCCACCACCCCGCCCTTGCGGCACGCCAGGACCGCCTCGCGCAGCGGGGTGGCCCGGTCGGTCTCCAGCCGCAGCGCCTGCTTGGCGCGGTCGTAGGCCTCCTGCACGCCCGTGCCGTGCCCCTCCATGCCCACCGCCTCGATGACGGCGTCCGGGCCGCGCCCGCCGGTGGCCTCGCGCAGCACCTCCTGCACGCTGTCCACCTCCGAGTAGTCCACCGTCTCGGCGCCCACGCGCGTGCGGGCCAGCTCCAGCCGCTCGGGCAGCCGGTCCACGACGATGACGCGCTCGGCGCCCAGCAGCTTCGCGCTCGCCGCCGCCATGAGGCCCACGGCGCCGGCGCCGAACACCGCCACCGTGTCCCCGGGGGTGATGTCGCAGTAGTCCGCGCCCGTGTACCCCGTGGGGACCGCGTCGGAGGTGAACAGCGCCTGCACGTCGCTGACGCCCTCGGGCACGGGGAAGCAGTTCACGTCGCCGAACGGCACCCGCACGAACTCCGCGTGCGAACCGGCGTACCCGCCGAAGGGGTGGGTGTAGCCGTAGATCCCGCCGCTGGGGTAGCCCAGCACCGGCTGCTGCAGGGCCGCGTTGGGGTTCGTGGTGTCGCACAGCGACCACATGTCGCGGGTGCAGTAGAAGCACTCGCCGCAGCCGATGAACGAGGGCACCACCACGCGGTCGCCGACCGCCAGCCGGCGCACCTCCGGACCCACCTCGGCGACCACGCCCATGAACTCGTGGCCGAACACGTCGCCGGCGCGCATGCCCGGCAGGTAGCCGTCGATGAAGTGCAGGTCCGAGCCGCAGGTGACGGTCAGGGTCACGTCGAGCACGACGTCGTGCGGGTTGAGGATCCCCGGGTCGCGCACGGTCTCCACGGCCAGGTCGTTCACGCCGTTCCACACCAGCGCACGCATCAGCGGTCCTCCTCGCGGGCGGCGGGCTGCGGTTCGATCGTGGGGACCTCACCGGTCAGCAGCAGCGCCCGCAACCGGTACAGCAGCGTGAACGGCACCCCTCCGACCCCGGCGCTCAGCTCGCGCGCCACCTCGCAGGTCACCTCGGTGCCCAGGTCGCCCGGGGCCGGGCGGGTCGTCACGCGCAGCAGGACCTCCTCGTCCTCGCGCTGCCCGGGCTGCTCGCCGGTGCGCCCGCCCTCGGTGTCGTCCTCGCTGTCGCGCACGTCCTCCTGCGGCTCGCGCGGGCCGTCGGCGTCCGCGCGGCGCAGCTCCATCCCGCCGTCGACCTCGGCGGGCTCGGCGGCCAGCTCCCCGCCGGAGGCCAGGGTGAACGTCCAGCGCCCCCCGGGGCCCTGCCGCACCGAGGCCACCTCCCCCAGCAGCCGCGAGACCACGGCCGCGTCGCCCCAGGCGGCCAGCACCTCGGCGGCCGGCCGGGCGATCGTCAGGGTCTGCCGGGCCGGGCCCCCACCGCCCTGCTGCCCCAGGTGGCCGGGCAGCACGCGCGCAGCGGCCCCCACGGCCGAGGCCACGGCCTCGCGCGCCTTCTCCCGCGCCTTCTGCGTCACGTCCACGATCGCTGCGCTCCGTCCTGCCCACCCGGCCGCGGCCCGGTGGGCGCTGCTCCCGGCGGCCCCTCGCCCCCGGCCGTCACGCTACGGCGGCGGGCCGGGGGCGGCACCTCGGCGCCGTCCCGCCGGGCGCGCGGGCGCCGCCTAGGGTGGGGCGCGTGGAGGACCCCGCACAGCGCCGCGTCGACTACGGCGAGCGCTCGCTCGTCGAGACCGACCTGGCCGCCACGCCCCTGGAGCAGTTCCGCGCCTGGTACTCCGACGCCGTCGCCGCGAGCGCGCCCGAGCCGAACGCCACGACGCTGTCCACGAGCGGGCCGGACGGGGCGTCCTCGCGCACCGTGCTGCTCAAGGGCGTCGACGCGCGCGGGTTCGTCTTCTACACCAACCAGCGCTCGCGCAAGGCCGCCGCCATCGCCCACGACCCGCGGGTGGCGCTGCTGTTCACCTGGCACGGGAACCACCGGCAGGTGGCGGTGCGCGGCCGCGCGGAGGTGGTGCCGCGCGCCGAGACGGAGGCGTACTTCGCCTCGCGCCCGTACGGCTCGCGCATCGGGGCGTGGGCCAGCGAGCAGTCGCAGCCGATCGCCTCCGCCGCCGAGCTGCACGCGCGCGAGGCCGGGCTGCGCCGGCGCTTCCCCGACACCGGTTCCCCCGAGGACGTCCCCGCACCGCCGCACTGGGGCGGTTACCTGGTGCGCGCCGTGGAGGTGGAGTTCTGGCAGGGCCGCACCTCGCGCCTGCACGACCGCCTGGTGCTGCTCAGCCGCGACGGCTCCCCCGCCGCCCTCGACGACGCCGCGGCCTGGCGCCTGGAGCGCCGCCAGCCCTGAGCGCCGGCGGCGGTGCGGGGCGCCCAGGCGCAGGCGCGCCGGCGCGCCTCGGGCGAGGCCACCGCCGCCCGGCTGCGCACCCGCCGGGGGTGAGCAGCCCTCCCCCTCACCCCTCGCCCACCTCCAGCGCCGGCCAGCGGTCGAGGGCCCACGCGGCCCACGTCGGCCACCCCCGCGGCGGGTCGGGGACCTCCTCGCCCGCGAGCTCCCCGGCACCGGGTTCCTCGAACCGCTCGCGCCAGGAGACGACGTCGGCCTCGGCCATGGGGAAGGTCTCGCCGGGCGCGGTGGCCCGGCGGTGCGCGATGCGGGCGAGCTGGACGTCCAGCGCGACCGGCAGGTAGACCACCCGGCAGCGCGCCCCCGCCCCCTCGGCCAGCCGGCGCAGCGCCGACCGCTCGTCCCGGCTCCAGAGCCCGAAGTCCAGGACGACGCTGGTCCCCAGGCGCAGCGCCTGCAGCGCCAGCGTGATCATCCGGCCCTCCAGGACGTCGCGCCCGCCCTCGGCCCGCAGCGAGCTGCCGAACAGCGGCAGGTGCCACTCGTCCGGGGTCAGCCGCAGCGCACCGTGCGCGGCGGCGAGCCGCCGCGCCAGGGTCGTCTTGCCGGCGCCGGGGAGCCCGACCAGCAGGAACAGCGTGGCGGGCGCGGTCCCGTCGTGCGGTCCGTCGTGCGGTCCGTCGTCGCGCGCGCTCGCCCCGCTCACGGCACCAGCGTGCCAGGCGGGGCGGCCCCTGCCGTCCCGCCCCCTCCGGGGGCACCCGGGTGAGAAAGTCGGTCCGGACCGGGAACCCGGCGACCGCTGCGGGCATGGAGGGGTGTGAGCAGGACGACGGGCACCCCTGCCCGGCCGGGCGGCGAGGACGGCCGCGCCCGCCGGGAGCCCCCGGGCGCGGTCAGCGACGGCGAGCTGTGGCGACGCGCGGTCGCCGGCGACGCCGACAGCTTCGGCGTGCTCTTCGACCGCCACGGCGACGCCGTCCACGGCTACTGCGCCCGCCGCACCGGTTCCCTCGACGCCGCCGACGACCTGGTCTCCGTCGTCTTCCTCGAGGCCTGGCGCCGCCGCGCCGACGTCGAGCTCGTCGACGACAAGGCCCTGCCGTGGCTGTACGGCATCGCCGGGCGCACCCTGCAGCGCCGCTGGCGCACCACCCGCCGCCACCGCGCCGCCCTGGAGCGCCTGCCGCGCACCGAGGCCGAACCCGACCACGCCGACGACGTCGCCGCCCGCCTGGACGACCGGCGCCAGCTCGCCCAGCTGCAGGCCGCCTTCGCCCGGCTGCGACCGGCCGAGCAGGAGGTGCTCACCCTGTGCGTGTGGCAGGGCCTGGACTACGCCTCCGCCGCGGTGGCCGCGGGCGTGCCCGTCGGCACGGTGCGCTCGCGCCTGTCGCGGGCACGGGCCCGGCTGCGCGCCGGCACCGTCGGCGGCAACCCCCTCAGCACCAGCAGCGGAGTCGGAACGGAGCTGTCGTGACCTCCACCCTCAACGGCATGGACAGGCACCGGCGCGCCGCCGTGCGCGCCCTGCTGGTGCAGCGCGCCACGCCCACCACCTCGCCCGCCGCGCTCGCCGGGAGCCCGCACGACGCCGCCGGGCGCTCCCCCGTCCGGCGCCCGGCCTGGCGGCGCCCGGAGCTCGCCCTCACGTCGGCGGCCGGCCTCACCGCCGCCGCCCTGGCGGTCGTGGTCACCGCGAGCGTCTCGCGCCCGCTGCCGGCCTACGCCGTCTCGGGCGGCGGCGGGGAGGACGTCACCGTGGAGGTGAACCGGCTGGAGGGCGAGCAGGCCCTCCAGGACGCCCTGCGCGAGCGCGGGATCGCCGCGGACATCACCTACCTGCCGAGCGGCACCGCGTGCCGGTCCGGGCGCTACGCCGAGGACCGCGCACCGGGCCTGTCGCTCAGCGTCAGCGCCGAGCGCTTCGAGGTGCAGATCCCCGCCGGCGCGGTCGGGGAGGGGGAGACGTTCGTGCTGTCGGCCTCCGTGACCCCCCTGGACGACGGGGTGCAGGCCGCCGTCGACTTCGGCGTCGCGCGAGGTGCCATCGCCCCCTGCACGGTCGTCGACGCGCCCTGAACCCGGGACCCGTCCCGGCACCGGGGTCCTCGTGCTCACCGGGTGCCCCGCCTCGGGGCGCGTCGCCGCGGGAGGTCGACCACGGGCGGGGCGGGACGCGGGGTCCCGGGAGCACCGGTCGGCCG
>NZ_JAAALM010000264.1 GCF_009906395.1 Kineococcus indalonis | reverse complement strand
GGGGGGCGGTGGCCTGTGGGCCCGCGGTGAGCTCCCTGAGGGCCTGCTCGGAGCCGTTCGTGCAGGTTCGGTGACTGTGCGTGTCCGCGCCACTCCGACAGCGGCAGTTCGCTGGACGCGCGGGTGACGTTGGGTCATCCTGGACCCCACTTCACGATCAACAACGGCGCACGCCGCGCAGCGGCACCGTCGACATGGGGGGATCTCAGTGCACCGCACCCGGAACACCGTCCGTCTGATCGCCGGCGGGGGCCTGGCGATCGCCGCGCTGACGGGGCCCGCGACGCTCGCGAGCGCCGCCACCGACTACGCGCCCGCGCCGCCGACCCCGACGGTCACCACCCCGGTGCCGCCGGTGCCCACGGCGCCGCCGGAGCCGGAGGAGTCCACCCCGCCCACCACGACGACCACGACCCCGGCGACCACGCCCGAGGGCGACGAGCCCTCGCGCACCGCGCCCGCCCGCGCGGTCGACAGCTCCGACGACGAGCTGGCCTACACCGGCGCCGACGTGCTGCCCTGGGCCGCCGCCGGCACCGTGCTCGTCCTGGGCGGCGCGGCCATGGTCGTGGCCTCCAAGCGCCGCACCGGCCGCCAGCACTGAGCACCGGTGCCGGGCGACCGGCACCACCCGCGCGGCGGGAGGGGCGCGTCCGGGGGGAGCGCCCACCGTCCGAGGCCCGTCCGCGCACCGGCAGCGCGCCGCCCCGCCCCGCGGGTGCGGCGCGCTGCTCCACAGCGCCCACGGGCGCTCTCGCACCAGGCGCCGTCGCAGGACGACCCGCGGCGGGCGCAGTCACACCAGGGGGGAACCACATGACGGTCGTCACCAGCCGTCCACCGCGATCGGGGACGCGCCCGCAGCGCGCCGCGGGCCGCCGGGCGCAGCCCGCAGCCGCCCCGTCGCCCGCGCCCGAGGTCGTGCTCGCCCACGACTACCTCACCCAGCGCGGCGGCGGCGAGCGCGTGGCGCTCGAGCTGGCGCGGCACTTCCCCGACGCCCCGCTGATCACCAGCGTGTACGAGGAGACCACGACCTTCCCGGAGTTCGCCGGCCGCGACGTGCGCCCCAGCGTGCTCAACCGCTGGGCCGTCTTCCGCCGCGACCCGCGTCGCGCCTTCGCGCTGCTGGCGCCCGTGATGAGCCGCATGGACGTGCCCCGCGGGGTGCTGCTGGCCAGCTCCTCCGGGTGGGCGCACGGCCTGCGCGCCCACGGGCCCAAGGTCGTGTACTGCCACAACCCCGCGCGCTGGCTGTACCAGCCGGACGACTACTTCCGCGCGCTGCCGCGCCCGGTGCGCCGGCCGCTGTCGGCGGTGCTGGCCCCGCTGCGCCGCTGGGACCGCCGCGCCGCGCGCACCGTGGACGTGTACCTGGCCAACTCCACCTCGGTGGCCCGGCGGATCGAGGAGGCCTACGGGGTGCGCGCGCGCGTGCTGCACCCGCCCGCGGGCCTGGACCCCCGGGGCGCGCGCGAGCCCGTCCCCGGCGTGGAGCCCGGCTTCCTGCTGACCGTCGGGCGCCGCCGCGGCTACAAGAACACCTCCCTGGTGTGCGAGGCCGTCGAGCAGGTGCCCGGTGCCCGCCTGGTCGCCGTGGGCGGCCTGCCGGCGGGGCGGGAGTGGAGCGAGCGGCTGACCGGCGTGCGGGACATCAGCGACGCGCAGCTGCGCTGGCTGTACGCCAACTGCTCGGCCGTCGTGGCGATGAGCCGGGAGGACTTCGGCCTCTCCCCCGTGGAGGGCTTCGCGTTCGGCAAGCCGAGCGTCGTGCTGCGCGCCGGCGGCTACCTGGACAGCGGCCTGGAGGGCGTGGCCACCCGCTTCGTGGACGGGGAGGACGCCGCCTCGCTGGCGGCGGTGCTGCGCGACTTCGACCCGGCCGACTTCGACGCGGAGAAGGTGCGCGAGCACGGCGAGCGCTTCTCGGCCGCCTCCTTCGGCCGCGCCCTGCACCAGATCGTCGCCGAGGTCTCCGGCGGCGCCGCGGGTCCGCGCCCGTCGGCCTGAACTCCCCCTCCCGCTCCGGGCCCGGCGCACCCGCCGGGCCCGGAGCGGGGCGTGCGCCGGGCCGCTCGCTGGGCCCGTCGGGTGACGACGGCCATGGCCTACTGTGACGTTGCGGGAGAGTGTCCCGCGGTGCGGCGCGCTCCGCCGCGCCGGCGCAGCGGCGCTCGAGACGACAGACGGAGGACGTGCATGACCCCCGAAGGCATCACGCTGCGGCAGGCCCTGGCCGAGGCGTGGGAGCACAACGACCGCTCGCTGGTGTCGCCGGGGTTCGCGGCGGTCGCGGTGCACCACTTCTCGGGGTGGGCCAGGCAGCGCCCGCTGCCCCTGCGGGTGCCGCTGCGCTTCGCGGGCCGGGCCGGCTACGCGTTCGTGCGCAACGTCTACGGCATCGAGCTGCCCGCAGCGGTGCGCCTGGGCCGGCGCTTCCGCGTCGCGCACGCGGGGGGCATCGTCGTGCACCCGAACACCGTCTTCGGCGACGACTGCCTCATCCGCCAGAACGTGACCGTCGGCGCGGCGGGCAACGGGGACTTCGAGCACAACCACCCGACGTTCGGCGACCGCGTGGACATCGGCGCGGGCGCGGTCGTCATGGGCCCGGTGCGCATCGGGGACGACGTGACCATCGGCCCCAACGCCGTGGTGATGACCGACGTGCCCTCGGGCACCGTCGTCGTCAGCCCGCAGCCGCGCCGCATGCGACTGCCCGGCCGGCAGGAGCCCGCCGTGCAGCCCGCCGTGCAGCCCGCGGGCAGCACCCCGGGCGGCCAGGCGGGCCCGGCGTGAGCGGGTCCACCGCGGCCGCGGGCACGCCCGCGGCGCAGGGCACGCCCGCGTCGCCCGGCGCGCCCGGCGCGCCCCTGCGCGTGGTGTACCTGGACCACTGCGCCCTGCTGTCCGGCGGGGAGATCGCCCTGCTGCGCACCCTGGAGGCCCTGCCCGACGTCGAGCGCACCGTGTGGCTGGCCGAGGACGGGCCGCTGGTGGAGCCGCTGCGCGCCGCGGGCGCGCGCGTGGAGGTCGTGCCCATGGCCGCCGCCGCGCGCACGGTGGCCCGCACCGAGGCCTCGCGCGTGCCGCTGGCGGGCGCGTTCGCCGCGGCCCGCTACACGCTCGCCCTCGCCGCGCGCCTGCGGCGGGAGGCGCCGGACGTCGTGCACACCAACTCCCTGAAGTCGGCGCTGTACGGCAGCCTGGCCGGGCGCCTGGCCGGCGTGCCCGTCGTGTGGCACGCCCGCGACCGGGTGGCCGCGGACTACATGCCCGCGCGCACCGCCGCGGTGGTGCGCGTGCTGGCGCGGGTGCTGCCCCGGGCGGTCGTGGCGAACTCGCGGGCCACCCTGGACGCGCTCGCCCTGCCCGCCGGCGCGCGCGCCGCCGTCGTGCCCGACCCCTACCGGCCCCGCCGCGCGCCGCGCGAGCGCGCCGGCGAGGGGCCGCTGGTGTTCACCATGGTGGGCCGCCTGGCGCCGTGGAAGGGCCAGGACGTCTTCCTGCGCGCCTTCGCCGCCGCGCTGGGGGGCACCGGGCACCGCGCGCGGGTGGTGGGCTCCGCGATGTTCGGCGAGGACGGGTACGCGGCCGGCCTGCACCGGCTGGTGGAGGAACTGGGCATCGCCGGGCAGGTCGAGCTGACCGGGTTCAGCGGCGACGTGGAGGCCGTGCTGGCGGCCTCGGACGTGCTGGTGCACGCCTCGACGGTGCCCGAGCCCTTCGGGCAGGTCGTCGTGGAGGGCCTGGCCGCCGGGCTGCCGGTGGTCGCCGCCGACGCCGGCGGGCCGGCCGAGGTGGTGACCGACGGCGAGGACGGCCTGCTCACGCCGCCGGGCGACGTGGCCGCGCTGGCCGGTGCGCTGCGGCGCCTGGCCGGCGACGCGCCGCTGCGCGAGCGCCTGGGCGCGGCCGGCGCGCGCACGGCGCAGCGCTACCGCCCCGAGGTGGTGGCGCCGCGGTTCACGGAGCTGTACCGCGGTCTGCTGAGCGAGCGCCGCGGCGCTCGCGCCGCCCACCGGGCCGGGTGAGCGCGCCGGGTCGCGCACGAGCGTCGGCCCCCGCTCCCCACCGGCATCGGCAGGTGCACCGGCGACCTTGAGGGGCCGCTGCTCCGCACGGGTGAGGGGTTCCCCCGTGCGGAGCAACCTGAGCCGGAACATCGGTAACGCCCGTCAAGCTCCGGCACCTCGGAGACGAAGCCCTGAGTGTTGCTCACACTCGACGCTAGGACTTCTCCGATGACGTTCCGCCTGTCCCGCAAGTTCCTTGCCGCACAGCTCCCCGTCGCCATCGCCGCAGCCCTCACCTGCGCCGCTGTCACCGCTCCTTCGGCCGAGGCCGCCAACCTTCCCGCAGTCCCCGCCCAGATGGCCGACTCCTTCGTCGACTCCATCGGTGTCGCCACCCACCTGACGTACACGGGCACCCCTTACACGAACTACCCGCTGGTCAAGCAGCGCCTGCAGGAGTCGGGCATCCGCCACCTGCGCGACGGCTGGGGCACCGGTTCCAAGTACGCCTCGGACTTCGTGGAGAAGGAGCTGGAGCCCCTGGGCGTCGGCATCACGATGGTCCAGGACCCCCGCCAGAACGCCACCCCGGCGCAGCTGAAGGACATGGTCAAGACCCAGCTGCCGAAGTCCATCGACGCCGTCGAGGGCCTGAACGAGTGGGACCTGCGCGGCGGGAACTGGGCCGCCGACGCCCGCAACTGGACGATCCAGGTGGCGCAGGCGTACCGCGGTGACGCGGCGACCAAGCACATCCCGATCGTCGCCCCCTCGCTGGCGGACACCAACGCCACCTCGAAGTACCAGGCGCTGGGCGACATCTCCGCGTACGTGGACTACGGCAACACCCACGACTACCCCGGCAACCAGTACCACATGAACGACGGGATCATCGACACGGTCCTGAAGAACAACGCGGTCACCGCGCCGGGCAAGAAGGTCTACGCGACCGAGACGGGTTTCTCCACCGGGACCACCTCCGCCCCGTACCGCACCATGCCGCAGGCGCAGGTCGCGCAGGCGCTGCCGAACCTGTACCTGGACCACTTCCGCCGCGGGATGGCGCGCACCTTCTCCTACGAGCTGTTCGACCAGCACCCCGACAACGCGTTCGAGTCGAAGTTCGGCCTGCTGAACAACGACGGCAGCCCCAAGCCGTCCTTCACGGCGATCTCGAACCTCACCGCCCTGCTCAACGACAAGGGCAGCGCGTTCTCCACGAAGCCGCTGAACTACGAGCTGCAGGGCGCCAACGCCAAGACCCGCACCCTGCTGCTGCAGAAGCGCGACGGCTCGTACTGGCTGGCGGTGTGGCAGCAGGACCGGCTGTTCGACGGCAACCAGGTCGTCAACCCCGCCGACGCCCCCGTCACGCTGAAGCTGGGCTCGACGGTCTCCTCGGCGAAGCTGTACGACCCGGTGAAGTCCCGCGCGGCCGTCCGCAGCGTCGCGGGCACCGACACCGTCTCCTTCACCTCCAGCGAGAGCGTGACCCTGGTCGAGCTGCGCGGCAACAGCGGCACCACCCC
>NZ_JAAALM010000263.1 GCF_009906395.1 Kineococcus indalonis | reverse complement strand
CTTCCAGGCCCGGGTCGAGGCCGCCATGGACACCGCCGCGGCGGCGGGGCACGTGGTGGAGCCGCCGCTGGTGCTGGACCCCGCGGCGAACGCGGTGGCCGCCGCCCGCCGCTACGTGCGCCGGGCCCTGGCGCGGCTGGACGCGCAGGAGCTGGAGGAGAGCGCCGAGCTGGCGGTCTCGGAGCTGGTGACCAACGCGCTGCTGCACGCGCGCACCGCCTTCGCGATCACCGTGCGCTCCACCCCGGCCGGCCGGGTCCGCATCGAGGTCAGCGACTCCTCGCCGCTGCCCCCGCAGGAGCGCCGCTTCGGGCTGGGCGCCACCACCGGGCGCGGGCTGCGCCTGGTGGAGGCCGTCTCCGGGGCCTGGGGCATCGACCCGCTGGAGGGCGAGCGGCCCGGCAAGACGGTGTGGTTCGAGCCGCGCGCCGACGGCGAGGGGCCGCCGGCGCAGGACCTCACGACCGTCGAGGACTGGTTCCCCGGCACCGCGCCGACGGCCTGAACCGCCCGCCTTGCCGTCCCCGCCCGCCCGGGGGACGCTCGGGCCACGGGCACACCAGGCCAGGAGGAGCGATGAGCCAGCACACCGCCGTCACCGACCACGAGCACCTCGCCGGCGACGGGTGCGAGACGGTCCAGCACGACGACCACCTCGACCACCTGCACGGCGAGGAGCGCCACCAGGAGCAGTCCGTGCACGCCGAGCACGCGGGCTCGCACGCCGAGGGCGACGGGTGCGAGACGGTCGAGCACGAGGACCACGTGGACCACCTGCACGACGGGCACCGCCACCACCAGCACGGGGACCACGTCCACGAGCACTGAGCCGCCGTGCACCTGCGCCGCGCGTCCCCGGGTCGCGGGTCCCTGCGCCGCCCGTCCCCGCGCCGCCCTGACCCGGGCCTGCTGAGGCGCCGCGCGGCGCTGCTCCGGTGGGCGGGCGCGGACTGGCTGTACGCGGCCCGCTGGGAGCTGCGCAGCCTGCGCCGCGGTGCCCTCTCCCCGGAGCACGCCGCGGCCACCGGCGGCGCGGTGCCCGTGGTGCTCATCCCCGGCGTCTTCGAGTCCTGGCGGTTCCTGCAGCCGCTGATCGAGGCGCTGCACGCGGGCGGGCACCCCGTGCACGTCGTGAGCAGCCTCGGCTTCAACGGCGGGGAGGTCCCCGAGGCGGCGCGGGCCGTGCGCCGGCACGTGGACGAGCAGGGCCTGGGGGTGCGGGGCGGGCTCGCGCTGGTCGGCCACAGCAAGGGCGGGCTGATCGGCAAGCTGCTGCTGGCCCACCACAACGCCGACGGCAGGTTCCGGCACCTGGTGGCGGTGAACTCCCCCTTCTCCGGCTCCCCCCTGGCCCGGTTCGTGCCGCTGCGGGCGGTGCGCGTCTTCGCCCCCGGCGGGGAGCTGCTGCGCACCCTCACCGCCGTCGAGGACGTCAACGCCTCCATCACCTCGGTGTTCAGCCGCGTCGACCCGAACATCCCCGGCTCCAGCCGGCTGGCCGGCGCCCGCAACGTCAGCGTCGACACCGTGGGGCACTTCCGGCTGCTGGCGGACCCCCGGCTGGCCGAGGCGGTCCTGGCCGCCCTGGCCGCGCTGGAGGGACCCGGGCGGCCGGGGAGCCCCTCGCGCGGCAGCGCCTGACGCGCGCTCCCCGACGCGCGCGCGGCGCCGGGCCGGCACCGGCTGCGGCACCGGCTGCTGTTGCGGTTGCCGAGGGGCCCGGACCCTGGTGGCATTCCGGACGTGAGCGCGACCGATCAGCGGGTGCGGGTGCGGAGGGCGACGGCGACGGTGACGGTGACGACGGCGGGGACCACCACGAGGACGGCGACGGCGGCGACCCCGGGAGCGACCACGACGAGCACGACGGGCGCGCTCGGCGGCGACGGGCCCGCGCACCGCCCGGGGCGCTCCGACGACGCGGTGGCCGCCGAGACGGCCGCGCTGTTCGCGGCGCTGGGCGCGGAGGAGGACCCCGCCGAGCGCGCCCGGCTGCAGGAGCGCATCGCCACCCTGAACCTGCCGATGGCCCGCAGCATCGCCCGGCGCTACCGGGGGCGCGGGGAGGACCTGGAGGACCTGGAGCAGGTCGCCGCGGTCGGGCTGATGAAGGCCATCGAGGGCTACGACCCCTCCCTGGGCCGGGAGTTCGTCGTCTTCGCCGTGCCCACCGTCTCCGGGCAGATCAAGCGGCACTTCCGCGACCGCAGCTGGAGCATCCGCCCGCCGCGGCGGCTGCAGGAGCTGCGCCCGCGCCTGAGCGCGGCCCGCACCGACCTGGAGCAGGACCTGGGCCGCTCGCCGACGGTCTCGGAGATCGCCGCCCGGCTGGGGGTGGACGTGGAGGAGGTCAGCGAGTGCATGGCCGCCGCGGAGGACTACCGGCTGCACTCCCTGGACGAGCTGGTCTCCGACACCGAGGGCTCCTCCCTCAGCGTCCTAGACACCCTGGGCGAGGTGGACGCCGCGCTGGAGACCGTGGTGGACCACCTGACCCTGGCGCCGCTGCTGACCTCGCTGCCCGAGCGCGACGCCCGGCTGCTGGCGCTGCGCTTCCAGGAGGGCTGGACGCAGAGCCGCATCGGGGAGGAGCTCGGTGTCAGCCAGATGCAGGTCTCCCGGCTGCTGCAGTCGGTCCTGCAGCGCCTGCGCACCGCGATGGAGGCCGCCTGACGCGGTGACCGCGGCCGGGTGACCGCGGCCGGGTGACCCCGGCCGGGCGCTCAAGGTGCGGGGCCCGGCGGCCGACACCGCTGCCGATGAGCGCGACGACCACCACCCCGACGGCCGCCGAGGCGGGCCGCCTGGCGGCCCTGGACGCCTACGGGCTGCTGGGCTCCCCGGCCGACCCCGAGGTCGAGGCCGTGGCGCGCGTGGCCGCGCTGGTCGCCCGCGTCCCCAGCGCCTCGGTGCACCTGATCACCGCCGAGCGCCAGTGCCAGCTCGCCGGCGTGCGCTTCGAGGGCGGGGACGCCGCCCGCGAGGACTCCCTGTGCGGGGTGCAGCTGCACACCGGGCGCTTCGTGCAGGTGCCCGACGCCCGCCTGGACGCGCGCTACGCGGACAAGCCCTCCGTCACCGGCGAGCGGGGGGCGGTGCGCTTCCACGCCTCCGCGCCGCTGCTGACGGAGGCCGGGCAGGTGCTGGGCACCCTGTGCGTGTTCGACACCGAGCCCGGCGCGCTGGACGCCGCGCAGGTCGCCGGCCTGGAGGACCTCGCGCGGGTCCTGGTGGCCCTGTTCGAGCGGCGCCGGCAGTCGCGCCTGGCCGCGCAGCGCGCCGCCGAGGCCGAGCGCCACGCCGCCGAGGCCGCCGAGCAGCGCGCGCTGGCGGAGCTGGTGGTGGCCGAGGCCGAGGCCCGCCACGAGCTCACCGAGGCCGTGCTGGAGTCCGTCGACGTCGGCATCGTCGTCGCCGGCCCCGACGGGCGCCTCAGCGAGTTCAACCGCACCGCCCGCCAGTGGCACGGCCTGGACGCCGACGCGGCGCTGGACCCGGACGAGCACGCCGGCGCGTACGACCTGCGCGGCCCCGACGGCACCACCGCGCTGCGCGCGCGGGAGGTGCCGCTGCAGCGCACCCTGCGCGAGGGCCGGGTGCGCGACGCGGAGATGGTCATCGCCCCCGCCGGGCGCGAGCCGATCACCGTGCGCTGCACCGGGCGCACCATGACGCGCGCCGACGGCACGCCGCTGGGCGCGGTGGTGGCCATGGCCGACATCACCGCCATCCGGGCGCGCAAGCGGCAGCTGGAGACGGCGCTGGCGGAGCTGGCCGAGCGCTCGGAGCAGCTCACCCTGGCGGTGACGCAGCTGGAGGTCACCAACACCGAGCTGGCCCGCTCCAACGGGGAGCTGGAGCAGTTCGCCGGCATCGCCAGCCACGACCTGAACTCCCCGCTGATGGTCGTCGACGGCTACCTGGAGATGCTGCACGAGCTGCACGGCGAGCAGCTGGACGAGCAGGCGCTGGCGTGGATCACCGCCGCCCGGCGCGGCACGGGCCGCATGAAGGAGCTGATCAGCGCCCTGCTGGGCTACGCGCGGGCCGGCGGCAGCACCTGCCGGCGCGAGCGGGTCCAGCTCGACGACGTCGTCGACCAGGCGGTGCTGGACCTGCGCGCGTCGATCGCGGCGGCCGGGGCGCGGGTGAGCGCCGAGCCCCTGCCCGCCGTGCAGGGCGACGCGGTGCTGCTGCGCCAGCTGCTGCAGAACCTGATCGACAACGCGGTGAAGTACCGCCACCCCGCCCGCCCCTGCCGGGTGTCGGTCGGCGCCGAGCGCGACGAGCACGGCTGGGTCGTGGCCGTGCGCGACAACGGCACCGGCATCCCGCTGCACCAGCGCGAGGCCGTCTTCGCCGTGTTCGCCCAGGTCGACCCGGGCGCGGGCACCGGCCACGGCATCGGGCTGGCCACCTGCCGGCGCATCGTCGAGCGCCACGGCGGGTGGATCCGGGTGGAGGACACCCCCGGCGGCGGCACCACGGTGCGCTTCTCGCTGCCGCAGCACCCCGGCCCGGCCTGAGCGCCCGCCCGCGCCCGGGCGGCGCCCGCTACGGGCGGGCGGTGGTGGCGCGCACGACGAGCCGGGGGGCGCTGACGAGCTCGGCGGTGGGCAGGCCGGGTTCCTCCGCGCGCGCGGTGGCCCGCCGCACGGCGTGCGCGGCCAGCGCCGCGGCGTCCTGGCCCACGGTGGTCAGCGCCACGGTGGACAGCGCGGCCACCGCGCTGTCGTCGTAGCCGACGAGCGAGAGCCGCCCGGGCACCTGCGCGCCCGCCCGGCGGGCGGCGGCCAGCACGCCGGCGGCGCACGCGTCGTTGAAGGCGAGCACCGCGGTGGGCCCGCCGGCGCGCAGCAGCTGCGGCGCGGCGCGCACGCCGTCCTCGTCGCCCAGCCCGCCGGGCAGCAGCTCCGGCTCCAGGCCGGCGGCGCGCACGGCGGCGCGGTAGCCGGCGCGGCGCTCGGCCGCCCCCGCGGCGCGCCCGCCGTGCAGGTGGGCGGTGCGCCGGTGCCCCAGGGACAGCAGGTGCTCCACCGCCAGGCGTGCCCCGGCCTCGTCGTCGGTGCGCACGACGTCGACGTCCACGCCCCGCACCGCGCGGGCGAGCACGACGACGGGGGTGCGGGCGGCCAGCTCGGCCAGCGCGGCGCGCGGCAGGGACGGCCCGACGAGCAGCACGGCCTCGCAGCGGTGGTTCAGCAGGGCGCGCACCGCCGCCGCCTCCGGGCGGGCCCGGGCCGCCGGCTCCAGGGTCAGCCCCCACCCCGCCGGCAGCGCCGCGTAGAGGGCCTCGACCAGCTCGCCGTGGAAGGGCTGGTGCAGGTCGTGCACGACGCCCAGGGTGCGGCTGCGGCCGGCGCCCAGCAGCCGGGCGCGCTGGTCGGGGTGGTAGTCCAGCTCGGCGGCGGCGCGCAGGACCCTCTCGCGGCTGGCGGGGCTGGCGCCGGGGACCCCGCGCAGGACGATGGACACCAGCGCCCGCGAGACGCCGGCGCGGGCGGCGACGTCGGCCATGGTCACCGGCTGGGGGCGCTCGCCGCTCGCCATCGCCCGCCCCTCCCCGAGAC
>NZ_JAAALM010000262.1 GCF_009906395.1 Kineococcus indalonis | reverse complement strand
ACCGTAGGGGCCGCCGCACCCCGCGAAACCCCTGGCGCGCCGGGCGCGGCGGCCCCTACGGTCGGCGCGTGGATCACGCACCGATCGTCCTGGTCCCCGGGTTCTGGCTGGGCGCGTGGGCGTGGGACGAGGTCGCCGCCGCCCTGCGCGCCGACGGCCACGACGTCACCGCGCTGACGCTGCCGGGTCTGGAGGACCCCGCCGCCGACCGGTCCCGGACCGGGCTGGAGGACCACGTGGCGGCGGTGCGCGACGCGGTGGTGGCCGCCGGGCGGCCGGTGGTCCTGGTGCTGCACAGCGGCGCCGCCGGGGCCGGGTACGCCGCCACCGACCGGGTGCCGGAGCGGGTGGCGGCCGTCGTGTACGTGGACTCCGCTCCCCCCTCCGGCGCCCTGGACCCCGGGTGCGCGGCCGTGGAGGTGCCGCTGCCGCCGGCCGAGGAGCTGGCTGCCGACGAGAACCTCGACGGCCTGTCGCAGGAGCAGCTGGCGGAGTTCCGGCGCCGCGCCGTGCCCGAACCCGGCGGCGTGCTGCGCGAGGCGCCCGTGCTGCGCGACGACGCCCGCCGCGACGTGCCCACCACGGTGGTGTGCACCGGCAACAGCGCCGAGGAGGTGCGCGGCTGGCTCGCGCAGGGGCACGCCTGGCTGGGCGGGCTGGCCGAGCTGCGCGACGTGACGTACGTGGACCTGCCCACGAGCCACTGGCCGATGTGGTCGCGCCCGCGGGAGCTGGCGGACCTGCTGGGCGGCGTGGCGCGGCGCGCGGGCGCGGCGTCGTGACGGCGCCGGCGGCCGGCGCGTGGGAGGGGGCGCGGGGCGCGTTCACCGACGCGGCGCGCTGGTTCGCGCGCACCGCGGCGCTGGTGGGCGGGCGCTGGGGCGCACCGGGCCTGGGCGAGTGGGACGTGCGCGCGCTGGTCGGGCACACCAGCCGCTCGCTGCTCACCGTGGAGGCCTACCTGCAGCGGCCCGCCGCGGCCGTGGACGTCGACTCGGCGGCCGGGTACTTCCGCGCCACCCGCGAGGTCGCCGCGGGGCCGGGGGTGGCCCAGCGCGGGCGCGAGGCGGGCGCCGCGCTGGGCGAGGACCCGGCCGCGGCGGTCGCCGCGACCGCCGAGCGGGTGCTCGCGCTCGTCGGGTCGCGCGGGGGCACCGAGACGCTGACGACGATCGCGGGCGGGATGCGGCTGGTGGACTACCTGCCCACGCGCACGTTCGAGCTGACCGTGCACACCGCGGACCTGTGCGCCGCGCTCGGCGTGCCGGCGCAGGCCCCGGCCACCGCGGCGCGGCAGGCCCTGGACCTGGTGGTGGAGCTGGCCGTCGCCGACGGGCGCGCCGCGCACCTGCTGCTGGCGGCCACGGGCCGGGGCCTGCCGCCGGGGGGCCTGTCGGTGCTGTGAGGCCCCGGGCCCCGCAGCGCCGGGCGGGCCCGCCCGGCGCCGGGGTGCGATGCTCGAGCGGTGCGCAGGTGGGACCCGGTCCAGGACCAGTGGACGCGGCACCAGCGGCGGATCGCCGCGGCCGGCGCCCCGGAACCGCGCACCGCGCACGTGGCGGGGTTCGAGCACTACCCGCGCTTCTACGCCAAGCGCCGGCGCGGCCGGGTCGTCGACGTGGCCTCCTCCTTCGACGTGCTGGTGCGCTCCGCGCGCGGCGGGTGGGCGGCCGGGACGACGGTGACGGCCGCGCACCGGGCGCCCGACGGGCACCCGGTGGTGCTGGAGGACACCGCGCCGCAGGGCACCTGCCGCTCCAGCCTGTGGGTGCCGGCGGTGCCCGGCGGCCCCGTCGCGGAGGTGGTCGCGGCGGTCCGCACGCTGCGCGCGTTCGGCGCCCCCCTGGCGCCGGGCGTGCAGGAGGGGGCGGCGTCCGGGTCGTGGGCGGAGCGCTCGCAGGAGGCGTGGCTGGAGGGCGACGTGCGGCCCGCGGTGGACGGCTTCCGGGTGGAGTGCACGCTGCCGGCCGGGCACGAGGGCCCGTGCACGGCGCGCTCGCAGCTGGGCGACCTCGTGTGGCGGTGGGACCCGCGCGAGCAGGTCGTCCTCGACGCGCCCGGGGAACCGGGCGAACCCGGCGGCGAGGTGCCCGGCGGACCCGGCGAGGGCTGAGCGGGCCCGCTCAGGCGCCGGCGCCGTCCCGCTCGACGACGATCTTGCGCATCCAGCCGGGCACGCCCTCGCGGTCGCCGTCGAGCAGCAGCACCACGTACACCGCCCCCGGGTTCTCCGGCGGGGGGCGCAGCGGCCACGGGGTGTCGCCGTCGGTGGCGGTGATGACGAGGTCCACCCTCGGGCGCAGCGCGGCCGCCGCGGCGATGCCCACGCGCATGTCGGTGCCGCCGCCGCCGACCAGCGCCAGGTCCTGCACGCGCCGCACCGGGCGCGCCCGCGCGGCGGCGGCGTCGCAGGCGATGACCTGCACCCCGCTGCCGTGGCAGCGCCGCACGATCGCCTCCGTCTCGGCGTGCACGCGCCCGAGCATCTCGGCGGTGATCGAGGCGGAGGTGTCCACGACCTCCGCGGCCCGCGGCGGGCGCGGCTGGCGCATCGCCGGCAGCACCACGCCCGGCGTGGACGCGCTGCGCCGCGAGGGGCGCGCGTAGGAGTAGTCGCGCACCCCGGCGACGTGGGCGCTGACCCGCCGGGTCACGCTCAGCAGCTCCCGGCGCCAGTCCACCACCGGCTCCAGCGTGAGGTTCGCCCACCGCTGCCACCCCGCGGGCACCGTGCCGCGCGAGCGGGCGTGCTCCAGGACGTTGCGGGCGGTCTGCTGCCGGATCAGCTCGGCGCGCCCGGCGTCCACGCTGCCGTCGTCCTCGCCGTCGGCGTCGCGGCCGCCGGCGTCGCCCTCCCACGCCCGGCGCGGGCCCCCGGCCGCGGAGCCGCAGTCGTCGTACCCGGCGGGCACCGGGCGCGGTGCGGGCCCCGAGCGGCGCGCACCCCCGACGGTGAGGGTGGCGGCGGCCCGCTCCCCGGCGGTGCTCACCACCACCAGGTGCTGACCGTCGGGCAGCGGACGCGTCAGCTCCAGGTCCACCACGGCCGGGCCCAGCACGGTGAGCGCGCCGGTGGCGCCGGCCAGCGGGGCGAGCCCGGCCGCCACCTCCAGGACCTGCGCGGTGCTGCCGGCGTCGAAGGAGACGTCCTCGCCGACACCGGCCAGCACCACGGGCACGTCGTGGCCGCCGGGCAGCCGGTCCGGGGTGAGCTCCAGGTGCGGCAGGCCCACGGGCAGGGCCGCCTGCACGGACTCCTCCCCGGTGCGCACGCGCACCAGGTGCGCGCCCTCGTCGAGGGGCCCGAGGCGGAACGTCAGGGCCGTCGCCGAGACGGGCGAGACGTCGGAGACGACGTCCAGGACGGTGCCGGCGGCGTCGAGGACCTCCACGACGGAGCCGTCGCCGAAGCGGGTGTCCCGGCCCACCACCACGACCTTCTCGCGCGCGGAGCGGTCCCGGCGCAGGTGGTCCGGGCGCAGCGAGATCGAGGGCGCGGTGACCGTCAGCTCGGCGGAGGCGCTGGTGCCGGCGCAGGTGAGCTCGACGACGTGGCGGCCCGGGGGCAGGGGTTCCAGCAGCTCGAAGGAGGCGGTGCGCGCGTCGTGCACCGCCACCGGGCCGGTGCGCGCGCCGACGGGTGCGCCGACGGGGTGCACGGCGCCGACGGGGTGCACGGCGACGGCGGGGTGCACGGCGACGGCGGCGGGGCCGGTGAGGAACTCCTCGCGGGCGCGGGCCAGCACGCGCAGCGGGACCCCGTGGTCCCGGCGCAGCGCGGCGGGCAGCAGCAGCAGGGCGGGCGAGCCCTCGGCCAGCTCCCGGCCGGCGGGCCCGGCGACGAGCAGCCGGTAGATCTGCTCGGCGGTCATCCCCGGGTCGGCGCCGGGGACCCGCTCGGGGAACCACGCCTTCACCGCCGGCAGCCGCACGCCGGCGGCGCGCAGGTCGTCGTTGACGGCGCAGTCGCCGGCCTGGTTGAACAGCGGGTGGCGCTCCTGCGGTTCGCCGAGGGCGTCGAAGCGCTCGTGGTGCCGGCGCAGCGGGTGGCCGACCTCGTGCAGCCAGACGCCCACGACCTCGGCGACGTCCAGGGTGAGGAGGAACTCGGGGTTGTAGTACATGCGCCAGCGCGTGTCGATGCCGACGGTGGGGATCTCCGCGGTGGGCACGGCCTTCACCGCGTACAGGGCGTCGCTGAGGTACGGCATCAGCTCACCGGCGCGGGCCCGCCCGGCGGCCAGCCGCAGCGCGGCCCGCTCCTCCAGCGACCCCGCCGGAGCCGGCGCTGCCGGAGCGCGTCGCGCCGCAGCGCCCCGCCCGTCCACGCCCCGCCCGTTCACGCGTCGCCCGTTCACGCGTCGCGGGTGAGCAGGCCGAGCTCGGTCAGGATCGGGCCGAGCGAGGCGATCACCCCCGGCGTCGGCATGGCGCCGGTGGGGCGCTCCTGCGCCCACCGGCGCCCGAAGGAGAACGCGATGTCCGCGCTGCGGGCGTCGGCGATCCGGGCGAGCACGCGCCCGCAGTTCGTCCACCGCTCCACGGTGTTGCGCGCGGCGGTCGCCGCCCACACCGAGGCCGCCACGGCGTAGGTGCGGTCGGTGCGCTGGGGGTCCACCACCCAGGCGTCGGGGTCGCGCAGCAGCTCCTCGGGGTCGGGCAGGTCGAGCTCGCGGACGTAGGCCAGGAACTCCCCGGCCGCGGCGACGCCCACGGTCCCGGACACCAGGAGCGTGACGACGGTGCTGTTCGCGCCGGCCGCGCGGGCGTGGGCGTACAGCCGCGCCGCCATCTCCCACGAGCGCGGCGTCGGGAACGCCCGCCCGGCCTCCTCCGAGGACGAGGGCATCCGGGTGACGAGCTCGGGCCGGGACCCCAGGAACACCCCCACCAGGGTGGTGGCCCGCTCCAGCTGGGCGGCGACCTCCGCCTCCTGCGCGCGCGGCACGGTGACGGCCGGCCAGCCGCTGGTGAAACCCTCCCGCACGGTGTCGGCGTCCAGGCTCCACGTCAGGTGCAGGAACCGGTTCGCCACCGGCGGGGCCAGGTCCCACCCGTCGGCGGCCACGTCCGGGGGGTTCGCCGCGGCGACGGTGCGCACCTGCGGCGGCAGGCGCAGGTCGCCGACCACGCCCTCCAGGATGGGGCGCAGCAGCGCGGCCTGCGTGGCCGGCGGCGCGGTGGAGACCTCGTCGTAGAACTGCACGCCCGCCCGGCCCTCGCGCTCCACCGCGTCGCGCAGCCGCACCGCCCACGACGGCGGCGCCAGCGAGGCGGTGCCGGAGGCGGTGTCCACCACGGGCAGGCCCGCGAAGTCGCTGGGTTCGCGGATGGAGGCGATGACGGTCTCCAGGTGGGCGCCCATGCCCTCGGCCAGCTCCCGCACGACGGAGGACTTGCCCTGACCCGGCGGCCCCCACAGGACCACCGGGACGTTGGCGAGCAGGGCGACGCCCAGCGCGTCGCAGGTGTCGGTGTGCTGCTGGCTCACGCGGTGCTCCTCCGGGGGGCGTCCAGGGTCCCCGCCCCCGCCCCGCCCAGCAGGGCGGCGAGGAACGCGAGGCGGTCGGGGGTCAGGGTGCCCGCGGCGTGGGC
>NZ_JAAALM010000261.1 GCF_009906395.1 Kineococcus indalonis | reverse complement strand
CTCGGGGGTGGGGGAGGGGGCGGCTCAGTCCCGGCGCAGGACGACGGCGACGTCGGTGACGGTGAAGAGGAACTCCCCGGCGCGGGCGCTGCGGCGCAGGCCCTCGATCCAGCCGGCGGCGCGGGCGGCGAGGTCGGGGTCGTCGGCGACGGCGGCGAGGACGCCGGTGGCGACCTTCCAGGCCACCGAGCCCTCGTCGAAGCGCCGGTGCGGGTCGGCCCAGGAGTGCACGGACTCCACGGTGAAGGGGCTGCGGGCGGCGTGGCGCAGCAGCTTGCGCCCGGCGAAGCCGTCCACGGCGGAGCCGCCGGCGGGGACGTGGGCGACGAAGCGGTCGAGCAGGGTGCGGGTGAGGGCGTCGTCGTCGCTGGTGAACAGGGCGGTGTCCCAGTCGGAGTGGGCCAGGACCGCGGTGCCGCCGGGGCGCAGCACGCGGTGCACCTCGGCCAGGTGGGCGTCGACGTCGTGCAGGTGCTCGACGGCGTTGAGGGAGACGGCGACGTCGGCGGCGCCGTCGTCCAGGGGCAGGTCCTCGAGGTCGGCGATGTGGGCGCGCACGCGCTCATCCAGCAGGAGGTCGTCGTCGAGGGTGGAGCCGACGTCGACGGCGTGCACGAGCCGGGGGCGGGCGTGCAGCAGCGCGCGGGTGGTGCGGCCGGTGCCGCAGGCGAGGTCGACGGCGACCGAGCCCTCGAAGGGGCGGGCGAGCGTGGCGACGTTCTCGAAGCGGCCCACACCAGGAGGGTAGGGCCTGGCCGGGGCGCGCCGCGGGGGCCACCGGGGCCACCTGTGAGTGACCGATGTGGAGCACTGCGTGAGGTGATTCGGGTCGAGTACCCCCGGACGGGGAGTCTTGGGCGGTGAGGAGCACATATCACGCTCCGTGCAGGGAGCCCTGTAGTAGCCTCGGCACGCACCTCGACGGGGATCCGGCGGCGCGAATTCGTGGGGGGTTCGATCCGCGGCCGGTGAGCGTCTCCGAGTGCTGCCCCCACCTGTCCAGGCGCCGCGGCCCGCGGCGGCCGGTCGACGTCCGTCGGATCGAGTGAGGGAACAACTGACGATGAGCGCTGCGACGCCCGTGTCCGAGATCCCGGTGGTCATCCTCTGCGGAGGCATGGGCACCAGGTTGCGCGAGGCCAGCGAGAAGCTGCCCAAGCCGCTGGTCGACATCGGCGGCCGGCCGATCCTGTGGCACATCATGAAGCTGTACAGCTCGTACGGCTTCCGCAAGTTCGTGCTGTGCCTGGGGTACAAGAGCGACCTCATCAAGCGCTACTTCCTGGACTACCGGATCAACGCCGGCGACTTCACGCTGAACCTCTCCTCGCAGGACGCCCCGACCTACCACACCAACGGTGTGCAGGAGGACTGGGAGATCACCTTCGTCGAGACCGGCCTGACCACCGCGACCGCCGCCCGCATCAAGCGCGTCGAGCAGCACCTGACCGCCGACAAGTTCCTGCTCACCTACGGCGACGGCCTCGGCGACGTCGACATCGCCAAGACGCTGCGCGACCACGAGGCCGCCGGCCGCCTGGCCACCGTCACCGCGGTGCACCCCAGCTCGCGCTACGGCGAGATGCACGTCACCGGCGACACCGTCACCGAGTTCAACGAGAAGCCGACCCTGGCCGACGGCTGGGTCAACGGCGGGTTCTTCGTCTTCGACCGCGCGTTCGCGGACAAGTACCTCGAGGACGACCCCGACATGATGCTGGAGCAGGCCCCGCTGCAGCGCGTCGCGCGCGACGGGCAGCTGACCGTCTCCCAGCACGAGGGGTACTGGCTGGGCATGGACACCTTCCGCGAGTGGACCGAGTTCAACAAGCTCTGGGACTCCGGCAAGGCCCCGTGGAAGACCTGGGAAGACTGAGCACCGAGGGAACCGGAGAACCACCCGTGAAGATCGTCGTCACCGGTACCGAGGGCTACCTCGGCTGCCTGCTCGCCCCGACCCTGCTCGACGCCGGCCACTCGGTGCTGGGCATCGACACCGGCTACTACAAGAACGGCTGGCTGTACAACGGCGTGCCCGCCTCGGTGGAGACCCTCGCCAAGGACATCCGCCACGTCACCGAGGCCGACCTGGCCGGCGCCGACGCCGTCGTGCACATGGCCGAGCTGTCCAACGACCCGCTGGGCGAGCTCATCCCCGACGTCACGTTCACCGTGAACCACAAGGGCTCCGTGCGCCTGGCCGAGATGGCCAAGCGCGCCGGCGTGCAGCGCTTCGTCTACATGTCGAGCTGCTCGGTGTACGGCGTCGCCGAGGACACCGTCGACGAGACCTCGCCGGTGAACCCGCAGACCGCCTACGCCGAGTGCAAGGCGCTCGTCGAGCGCGACGTCGCCCCGATGGCCGACGACGACTTCTCGCCGACCTTCATGCGCAACGCCACCGCCTACGGCGCCTCCCCGCGCCAGCGCTTCGACATCGTGCTGAACAACCTCGCGGGCCTGGCCTTCACCACCGGCAAGATCGCCATGACCTCCGACGGCTCGCCCTGGCGCCCGCTCGTGCACGGCCTGGACATCGCCAAGTCGATCCGCGCGGTGCTCGACGCCCCGCGCGAGGCGATCCACAACCAGGTCTTCAACGTGGGCGACTCCAAGCAGGTCTACCGCGTGCGCGAGATCGCCGAGGCCGTCGGCCGCGCGCTGCCCGAGGCGCAGGTCACCTTCGGGCAGAGCAACGGCGACAACCGCAGCTACAAGGTGAACTTCGACAAGATCCACGAGGCCCTGCCGGGCTTCTCGTGCGACTGGGACGCCGACAAGGGCGCCGCCCAGCTCGTCGAGGTCTTCAAGGCCATCGACCTGGACGAGGCGACCTTCACCGGCCGCGGGCACACCCGCCTGAAGCAGCTGGAGCACCTCATCCGCACCGAGCAGCTCGACAAGGACCTGTTCTGGCGCAGCTTCGCCGGTTCCGAGGGCGTGGCCGAGTGAGGATCAGCACCACCCACGTCGAGGGCGTCGCGATCGTCGAGCTCGAGGAGCGCGCCGACGAGCGCGGCTTCTTCGCCCGCACCTTCTGCCGCGACGAGTTCGAGGCGGCCGGTCTCGTCCCGGCCGTCGAGCAGTGCAACCTGTCGTACAACCACCTCGCGGGCACGCTGCGCGGCATGCACACCCAGGTCGACCCGGCCCCGGAGGCGAAGCTGGTGCGCTGCACCGCCGGCGCCATCCAGGACGTCATCGTCGACCTGCGCCCGGGCTCGCCCACGTACCTCCAGCACGTGGCCGTCGAGCTGACCGCGCAGAACCGCCGCGCGCTGTACGTCCCGCCGTACTTCGCGCACGGGTACCTCACGCTGACCGACGGCGCCGAGGTCGTGTACCAGGTGAGCCAGAAGTACACCCCGGGCACCGAGCGCGGCCTGCGCTACGACGACCCCGACCTGGCCCTGCCCTGGGCCCGCGACGTCGCCGTCATCAGCGAGAAGGACAAGTCCTGGACGCTGCTGGCCGACGGGGCGGTGCTGTCGTGATCATCGTCGACAACGCGCTCAAGCAGCGCCAGGCCGAGGGCCGCCCGATCCGCGTGGCCCTCGTGGGCGCCGGGTTCATGGGCCGCGGCGTGGTCAACCAGGTCGTGAACTCCGTGCCCGGCATGGAGCTCGTGGCCATCGCCAACCGCACCGTGTCCAAGGCGCGCGACGCCTACGAGCAGGCCGGGCTGACCGGCGTGGTCGAGGCCGACGACGCCGCCGCGGTCGACCGCGCCGTCTCCGCCGGCACCCCCGTGGTGTCCGCCTCCTACGAGGCGGTCGTCGACGCCGGCCAGGTCGAGGCCGTCGTGGAGGCCACCGGCAACACCGAGTACGGCGCCCACGTCGTGGTGCGGGCCATCGAGGCCGGCAAGCACGTCGTGCTGCTCAACGCCGAGGTCGACGGCACCGCCGGCCTGGCGCTGCGCAAGCGCGCCGAGAAGGCCGGCGTGGTCTACACCGGCGCCGACGGCGACCAGCCCGGCGTGCAGATGAACCTGCTGCGCTTCGTGCGCTCCATCGGCGTCACGCCGCTGGTGGCGGGCAACATCAAGGGCCTGCAGGACGAGTACCGCAACCCCACCACCCAGGAGGGGTTCGCGAGGAAGTGGGGCCAGGACCCGTACATGGTGACGAGCTTCGCCGACGGCACCAAGGTGTCCTTCGAGCAGGCCCTCGTCGCCAACGCGGCCGGGTTCACCGTGGAGCGGCGCGGCATGCGCGGCGCCGACCACCACGGGCACGTGGACGAGCTGACGGCGAAGTACGACGTGGACCAGCTCAAGGAGCTCGGCGGCGTCGTGGACTACGTCGTGGGCGCCAAGCCGGGCCCGGGCGTGTACGTCCTGGGCACCCACGACGACCCCAAGCAGCAGCACTACCTCAACCTGTACAAGCTGGGCGAGGGGCCGCTGTACTCGTTCTACACGCCGTACCACCTGTGCCACTTCGAGGTGCCGCTCACCGTGGCGCGCGCGGTGCTCTTCCGCGACGCGGCCATCGTGCCGGGCGACACGGTCACCGTCGAGGTCGTCACCACGGCCAAGACCGACCTGAGCGCGGGCAGGACGATCGACCGCCTCGGCGGGTACGACACCTACGGCGTGGCCGAGCGCTACGACGTCACGAGGGCGCAGAACCTGCTGCCCATGGGCGTGGCCGAGGGCTGCACCCTCAAGCGCGACGTCAAGAAGGACGAGGTCCTCACCTACGACGACGTCGTCCTGCCCGAGGGCCGGCTCATCGACGCCCTGCGCGCCGAGCAGGCCGCGATCCTCGCCGGCTGACGCGACCCCGCCCCGGACGCCCGCCCGACCACCCGGTCGCGGCGGGCGTCCCGCGTCCCGGGGCGGTGCGGGGGCGCCGCCGGGCCCGGGGTTAGGGTTCCGCGGTGGACTCCGCCGGGCGCCTGGACGTCGCCGTCGTCGGCGCCGGGCGCGTGGGCCCCGTGCTCGGCGCCGCGCTGCGCGCCGCCGGCCACCGCGTCACCGGCATCGCCGCGCGCACCCGCGCCGCCGCCGAGCGCGTGGAGGCCCTGCTGCCGGGCGTGCCGTGGGTGCAGCCGGCGCAGGCGTTCGGCGCCGACCTGGTGCTGCTGGCCGTGCCCGACGACGCCCTGGCCCCGCTGGCCGCGCAGCTGGCCGGCAGCGCCCGCCCCGGCCAGCTCGTCGCCCACACCTGCGGCCTGCACGGCACCGGGGTGCTGGCGCCGCTGACCGCCGCCGGGGCGCTGCCCGCCGCGCTGCACCCGGCGATGACGTTCACCGGGACCTCCCTGGACCTGGGCCGGCTGCGCGGCGCCGCGGTCGCCGTCACCGTCCCCCCGCTGCTGCTGCCGGTGGCCGACGCCCTGGTGCGCGAGTGGGGCGCGGTGCCCGTGCCGGTGGCCGAGGAGGACCGCGCGCTCTACCACGCGGCCCTGGCGCACGGCGCGAACCACCTCGTCACCCTCGTCGCGCAGGCCCTGGAGGCCGCGCGCGGTGCCGTCGGCGACGCCGCGCCCGACGTGCTGCGCCCGCTGCTGGCCGCCGCGCTGGAGAACGCGCTGGACGCCGGCAGCGCCGCGCTGACCGGGCCGGTCGCCCGCGGGGACGCCGGCACCGTCGCCGCGCACCTGCGCGTGCTCGCCGAGCGCGCCGGGGCGGGCACCGCGGCGACGTACGCGCAGCTGGCGGCGGTGGCCG
>NZ_JAAALM010000260.1 GCF_009906395.1 Kineococcus indalonis | reverse complement strand
CTGCTCGCCTTCGCCGCGCGCGCCGCGCAGGACGTCCCCGCCGGGATCGCCGCCGCCCGCTCGGCGCACCCCTCCCCGCTGGCGGCCCTGCACGCGGCCCTGGCCGAGCTGGTCGCCGACGTCGAGGACCGCGAGGCCCTCGTCCACGGCCTGGCGTTCCTGCAGCTCGACGTCGCCGACGAGGGGTTCCGCGCCCACGCCGCCGCCCGCGCCCGCCACCTGGAGGAGGGGGTCGCCCTGCTGCTGGAGGGCGCCGTGCGCGCCGGGGAGCTGCGCGCGGGGACCCCGGTGACCGACCTGGCCCGCTCCGTGCACCTGACCTGCAACGGGGTGCTCGTGCTGTGGCCGCTGACCGGCACCGCGCCGCTGCGCGAGGAGCTGCGCACCGCCGTCGACGCCGTCCTGCACCCGCACCGCCCGCGCACCCCGCGCACCCCACGACCCCGAGGAGGCAACCCGTGAGCACCGAGCCCACCACCACGACCACCGCCACCACGACCGCCGCCACCACGACCGCCGCGTCCTTCACCGGTGCCGTGTTCATCGCCACCAGCCTCGACGGCTCCATCGCCCGCCCCGACGGCGACCTCGAGTGGCTCACCTCGCGCGGCGAGCACGCCGGGGACACCGGCTACGACGCCTTCGCCGCCTCCGTCGACCACCTCGTGGTGGGCCGCGCCACCTACGAGAAGGTCCTCACGTTCGGCGAGTGGCCCTACGCGGGCAAGCCCGTCCTCGTGCTCAGCTCCACCCTGGTCGACGGCGCCGACCCGCGCGTGCGCGTCGTGCCCGGCCTCGACGCCCTCGTCGCGGCCCTCACCGCCGCCGGCGCACGCCGCGTCTACGTCGACGGCGGCCGCACGATCACCGCGATGCTCGCGGCCGGCCTCGTGCACGAGCTGACGATCACCACCGCGCCGGTGCTGCTGGCCGAGGGGCTGCCGCTGTTCGGCGCCCTGGGCCGCGACGTCGCCCTGGAGCACCGCTCCACGCGCGTGCTCGGCGCCGGTCTCGTGCAGTCCACGTACGCGGTGGTGCGCTGAGCGCGCCGGGGAACCGCGTCGCGCCCGGCCGCGCCGGCGGGCACACTGGCGCGGTGCCCGGCGGAAGCCCCCGCCCGGCGGTGGTGTTGGAGGGGTCGTGCACGACGTCCGGGTGAGCCCCGCGCTGACCGTCCCGGCGACCGAGCTGACCGAGCGGTTCTCCCGGTCGAGCGGTCCCGGCGGTCAGGGCGTGAACACCACCGACTCCCGGGTGGAGCTGTCCTTCGACCTGGCCCGCTCCGCCGCGCTGCCCGAGCACCTGCGCGAGCGGGCGCTGCGCCGCCTGTCCCCCCGCCTGGCCGGCGGGGTCCTCACCGTCGTGGCCAGCGAGCACCGCTCCCAGCTGCGCAACCGCGAGGCCGCGCTGGAGCGGCTGCGCGACCTGCTCGCCGACGCCACCGCCCCCGGACCCGCGCAGCGGCGCGCCACCCGCCCCACGCGCGGTTCCCAGCGCCGCCGCGTGGAGGGCAAGAAGCGCCGCGGCGACGTCAAGCGGCTGCGGCGCAGCACCGACGACTGAGCGCCCCGGAGCACGCCCCGGCGGCGCGCGCCGCCGGGCGGGGTCAGCGCCCGGCCGCGCCGGAGCGCTCGTCGTGCGCGGCGGCCAGGACCGCCAGGACGCTGGCGAGATTCTCGGCGGTCACCACGCGCCCCTCCGCCACGGCGCGGCGGTAGGACCTCACGAACCCCAGCCGGGCGTGCAGGTCGGCGCGCTCGCGCGTCCCGCGCGCGGTGGCGAGCTCGTCGTGCAGGCGGGCGTGCAGGAAGTCGGCCAGGGCGCGCCCGGCGGCCTCGTCGTGCTCGGCGCCCCGCGGCGCGGCGGGTCCCGCCGCCTGCGGGTGCACCGGCGCGCCGCCGCCGCGGTGCGCCGGGCGGGCGCCGTGGCGGACCCGAGCGGCCGCCGCGGTAGCCGCCGTCCGGCCGAACGGGTCGCCCCACCACCCGTCCGGCGCAGGCGCGCGGCGCTGCACCGGCGGCCGGGGCCGGCGCGGCGTCTGCTTGGATCGCCGGGTGACGCCCGCCGAGCCCCTGCTGCTGTTCGCCGCCGGGGCGGGAGCGGGCCTGGTGGGTTCCACCGCGGGCCTGGCCTCGCTGGTGTCCTACCCGGCGCTGCTGCTGACGGGCCTGCCGCCGGTGGTCGCCAACGTCACCAACACCGTGGGCCTGTTCGGCTCCACCGTCGGCTCCACGCTGGGTGCGCGCCCCGAGCTGCGCGGGCAGGGCCGGCGCCTGGCGCGGCTGCTGCCGGTGGGCGTGCTGGGCGGCGCGGCCGGGTGCGCGCTGCTGCTGACGCTGCCGGCGGGGTCGTTCGAGAAGGTGGTGCCGTTCCTCGTCGCGCTCGCCTCGACGCTGCTGCTGCTGCAGCCGCGCGTGCAGAAGCTGCGGCCCGGGCGGTTCTCCGACCGCAACCCGCTGGTGCTGCTGGCCCTGTTCGCGGTGGGCGTGTACGGCGGGTACTTCGGCGCCGCGGCCGGCGTGATGATCCTGGCGCTGGCGGAGGTCCTCTACGACCAGCCGCTGGCGCGCAACAACGCCGTGAAGAACGTGCTGCTGGGCGGGGCGAACACCACCGCCGCGGTGGGTTTCGCGCTGTTCTCCGACGTGGCGTGGGGCGCGGCGCTGGCGCTGGGGCTGGGCTGCCTGCTGGGCGGGCGGATCGGCCCGGTGCTCGTGCGGCACCTGGACCCGCGGGTGCTGCGGGTCGTCATCGCGCTGGCGGGTTTCGCGCTCGCCGTGCGGTTGTGGGTGACGGGCGGCTGACCCGGCCGGGGTTCCCCGGCCGGGTCGCGCGCGTCCCGCCGCACCGGGCGGTGCGGCGGGCGGTGCGGCGGGTGGTGCGTCAGGCGGTGGGCTGGGCGGTGGTGCGCCCGTCCAGGAACGGGTAGTCCGTGTAGCCGGTGGCGCCCGGCGCGTAGAACGTCGCCGGGTTCGGCTCGTTCTCCGGGTGCCCGTCCGCCCAGCGCTCCACGAGGTCCGGGTTGGCGATGACCATGCGGCCCACCGCCACCGAGTCGGCCACGCCGTCGGCGATCAGGTCCAGGGCGTCCTGGCGGGAGGTGACCACGCCGAAACCGCTGTTGGCCATCAGGTGCCCCTCGAACCGCTTGCGCAGGCCCTGCACCAGGTCGCCGGCGGGGTCGGCGTGCAGGACGCTCAGGTACGCCAGGCCCAGCGGGCGCAGGCCCTCCACCAGGGCCTGGTAGGTGGCCTCCACGTCGGCGGGGTCCTGCTCCCAGGCGTCCTGGATGTTGTGCGCGGGGGAGATGCGGATGCCCACCCGGCCCGCGCCGATCGCCTCGGCGACGGCGGTGGCGACCTCGACGCCCAGGCGCGCCCGGTCCTCCGGGGAGCCGCCGTACTCGTCGTCGCGGTGGTTGGAGCCGGGCGCGAGGAACTCGTGCAGCAGGTACCCGTTGGCGCTGTGGATCTCCACGCCGTCCAGGCCGGCGTCCACCGCGCGCCGCGCGGCGGCCACGAAGTCGTCGACGACGGAGCGCACCTCCTCGCGGGTCAGCGCGTGCGGCACCGGGTACGGCGCCTTGGTGCCGTCGGGCAGGTGCGCCTCGCCCTGCGAGATGGCGATCGCGCTGGGCGCCACGACCCGGTCGGTGCCGGTGATGGCGGTGTGCGAGACGCGCCCGCCGTGCATGACCTGCAGGAACAGGTGCCCGCCGCGGGCGTGCACCGCCTCGGCCACCTGCCGCCAGCCGGCGACGTGCGCGTCGGTGACGATGCCGGGCTGGTGCGCGTAGGCGCGCGACTCGGCGCTGGGGTACGTGCCCTCGGTGACGATCAGGCCGGTGCTCGCGCGCTGCGCGTAGTGCTCGGCGATCAGCGCGTTCGGGGTGCCGTCCGCCTCGGCGCGCATGCGCGTCAGCGGCGCCATGACGACGCGGTTCGGCAGCTCGAAGTCGCCCAGGGTCACGGGCGAGAACAGGTCCACGGGGTCGGGGTCCTTCCGTCGGGGGCCCGGCGGGGGTGCCCGCCGGTCGGTCCTGACGGTGCCAACCCCGTTGCCGGGGGCACTCTTCCCGCGCGTCACCCTGGCCCCGGGCGCGCCGCCCGCGCTGGCGCCCGGCGCGCGTCCGCGAGGGGGTGCCCGTGCCGCTGGAGGGCGCCGACGCCGAGGAGGCCGTGGCCGCCGAGGACGCGCTGCGCCCGTGCACCGGCCTCGACGCCGCACCCGGCGCCGCACCCGGCGCCGCACCCGGCGCCGCACCCGGCGCCGCACCCGGCGCCGCTGCCGCGCCAGGTCCTGGCGGCGGGGCGCCGGCGGGGGGCTCGTAGAGTCGTCGTCCGTGTCCGGAACCCTCGTCGCCGTCGTCTGCGGCCTCGCCGCGGTCATGGGCGGCTGGGCGGTCGTCACCGTCGCCCGCGACCGCCGCGTCGGGCGCGCGCACCTGGTGGGGCTGGCCGTCGTGGAGCTCGCGGTGCTGGCCCTCGTCGTCGACGGGGTGGCCACCCTGGTCGGCGGCCCGCGCCCCGTCGAGCTGGCCACCTCGATCGCCTACCTCGTCGTGGCCCCCCTGGTCCTGCCCGCCGGGGCGTTCTGGACGCTCGCCGAGCGCTCCCGCCCCAGCACCCTGGTGCTGCTCGTGGCGTGCCTGGCCGTCGTGGTCATCGCCTACCGCGCCCTCGAGCTGTTCCAGGTGACGCGGTGAGCGCCGCCGGCCCCGGCGCCCGGCGCACCAGCGGCCTGGGCCGCGTCCTCGTCGCCCTCTACGCCGTCTTCGCCGTCGCCGCCGTCTCCCGCGCGAGCGTGCAGATCGCCACCCGCTTCGGCGAGGCGCCCCTGGCGTACGCGCTGTCGGCGTTCGCGGGCCTCGTCTACGTCCTGGCCACCCTGGGCCTGGCGCGCACCGGCAGCGGCTGGCGGCGCGCGGCGTGGGCCGCGTGCACCGTGGAGCTGCTGGGCGTGCTCACCGTGGGCACCCTCAGCCTGGCCGACGCGCGCGCCTTCCCCGACTCCACGGTCTGGTCCGCCTACGGGCGCGGCTACGGCTTCGTGCCCCTGGTGCTGCCCGTGCTCGGCCTGGTCTACCTGCGCTCGGGGTCGCGGCGCTCCCGCGCGGCGTGATCACCGGGCGCGTGAGCACCGGGCGCGGGGGCTCCGCGCTGCTCGTCGCCGTGCTGCTGACGGCGTGCGCCATGCGCGCCCCGCTGACCGGGGTGGGCCCGGTGCTCGACGCCGTCTCCGCCGGCACCGGCCTGGGCAGCACCGCCGCGGGCCTGCTGACCTCGCTGCCGCTGCTGGCCTTCGCCGCGGCCTCCGGCCTGGTGCCGCGCGCGGCCGGGCGCCTGGGCGTGCAGCCCACCGTGGTGCTCGCCCTGGTGGTGCTGGCCGCCGGCGCCGCGCTGCGCTGGGTGCCCGGGGCGGTGCCGCTGTTCGCCGGCACCGCGCTGCTGGGCGTGGCCATCGCCGTGGCCAACGTGCTGCTGCCGGTGGTGGTGCGCACCCGCTTCGCCGCGCGCGTGCCGCTGGTGACCAGCGCCTACCTCGTCGTCATGCAGCTGGCCGGCGGGGCGGCGTCGGGGGCGGCGGTGCCGCTGAGCGGGCAGCTGCCCGGCGGGTGGCGCTCGGCGCTGGCGGTGTGGGCGCTGCCGGCGGTGGCCGCGGCGCTGCTGTGGGCGCCGCTGGCGCGCGCCGGGCGGGCAG
>NZ_JAAALM010000025.1 GCF_009906395.1 Kineococcus indalonis | reverse complement strand
CACGGGGAGGGATCGGTGGTCCCCGGGGTTCCCCTGACCGGATCCACCGCATCCCACCTGAAAGGGGCAAGCTTGACTACTCTGAGTGACGTCCCGGCTCGCCGGCGGGCCGGGACGCCCCGCGTCGCGCTGGACGGGCCAGCGAGCAGCGCCGCGCCGACCGGCGAGCGGGCCTCCCGCGCCTCAGCCGCGGCCGAGGACGCGCCGGACCCACGCGGCCAGGTCGGGCCGGTAGCCCCCGCAGGAGCACTCGCCGCAGTCGCGGCCCCCGCGCAGGTGCCGGTGCGAGTCGCGGACGTGGCCGCACGTGCAGAGCATGACTCGGGGATAACACACCCGGCGGGTGCGCGCCCGTTCCCGGCGGCCTCCCTCACCCCACCGGCTCACGACCCTCACGAGCGGGTGCGTCCCCGTCGCGGACGTCGCGGGCCCCACCTCCCCGCGCCGCGGCCCGCACCGCCGCGCGCGGCGCGGGGAGGCCGGGGCGCGAGCCCCGCCCGCCGTCCAGCCGCTCCTTCCAGCGCAGGACCGGGCGCTCCAGCGCGAACCAGCTCACCACGGCCAGCGCGACCGTCGCGGCGATCCCCGCCACCCCCACCGCCGCGCCGGTGCCGACGACGGCCGCCAACCAGCCGACCACGAGGAAGTTCCACAGGTACGCGCCGTAGCTGATCAGCCCGAGCAGACGCAGGGGCTCCGCCCAGCGCAGGGGCGCGGCCGGCGCCTCCTGCAGCGCCACCACCAGGACGCTCGTGCACAGCGCGACCGCGGGCGCACCCACCACGTACGTGGCCGCCAGCGCCTTGGCGTCCGGCACGAGGCAGGCGCCCAGCAGCAGCGCCGCGCTCAGCACCGGCAGCACCGCGCCGGCCGGCGTCCTCAGCACCCGCGCCAGGCGCTCGCCGTGCAGCGCCGTGGCTGCGCCGACCAGGAGGGTCACCGCCCAGCTGGTGGGCAGCGTGTAGAGCACCGAGGCGTCCCGGTGGGCCACCGCGACCGTCGCCCACTGCACGACCAGCGCGACGCACGCCAGGGCGCCCACCACCAGCCCCGTGCGCCCGCGGCGCGCGGCGGCCAGCACCAGCAACGGCCACACGAGGTAGAACTGCTCCTCGACCGCCAGCGTCCACAGGTGGCCCAGGCCCTCGCTGATCGGCACCCCGAGGACGAGGCTGAGGTCGCTGGTGTACGTCACGGCCAGCAGCACGGTGGGCAGCACGACCGCACGGTCCCCCAGCACGTCCGTGGCGACCTCCACGACCGCGAAGGCGGTGACGACCAGCGCCAGCGCCGGCAGCAGCCGCAGGGCGCGGTTGCGGTAGAACCGGCGCAGGGCCAGGTGCCCGGTGGTGCGCACCTCGCGCACGAGGATCCCGGTGATCAGGTACCCGCTGAGGCAGAAGAAGACGACCACGCCCACGATGCCCGCACCGCCGAAGGTCTCCGGGGCCGCGTGGCGCAGCAGCACCAGCAGGACGGCGAACCCCCGCAGCACGTCCAGCCCCGGCCTGCGCCCGCCCCCCGCCGGCGCTGCCCGCGGCACCGCGGCGGCGCCGTTCACCGACGCGCCCGCGCGCCGAGCGCCGTGCGCACCTCGGCCAGGACGCGGCGCGTGCACGCCTCCCAGCTGTACGCCTCGCGCACCAGCTCCCTGCCGCGGGCGGCCAGCTCACCGCGCCGCCCGGCGTCCAGCAGCAGGCCGGCCAGCTCCACCGCCAGCGCCTCGGAGTCCTCCGCCGGCACGGTGGCGACGGCTCCGCCGAAGGCGTCCAGCACGTCCTCGTTGTCGCTGGCCACCACCGGCACGCCCGCCGCCAGGTACTCCAGCACCTTGAAGGAGGAGTGCAGGCCGCTGCGGTCGCGCACGTAGTAGGCCACCCCCACGTCGAAGCTGCGCAGCAGCTCGGGGACCTCCTCGTGGGGGCGCGGCCCGACGAACCGCACGGAGGCGTCCACCCCGAGGTCGGCGGCCAGGCGGCGCAGCTCCTGCTCCTGCTCCCCGCCGCCCACCAGCACCAGCTCGGCGTCGGGGACCTCGTCCCGCACGGCGGGCCAGGCGCGCACCACGAACTCCAGGCCCTGCCACGCGGTCAGACCGCCCACGTACCCCACCCGCGCCCCCGGGCGCGACCCGCCGGTGCACCCCTCGGCGCAGAACGTCCCGACGTCCACGCCGTTGGGCACCACCACCACCTTGTCCGCCGCGGAGGGGAACTTGCCGCGCAGGTAGCCCGCCAGCCCCGGCGTGACGGTGACGATCCGCGCCGCGCACCCGTAGGAGATCCGCTCCAGGACCGCGCCGGGGTTGGCCGCCCGCCACAGCGCCCGGGCGAGGGCGCTGCGCGCGGAACCCGCCACCTCCTCGTGGTTCGTGCCGTTGACCTCCGTGACGAACGGCACCCGCATCGCCCGGCACAGCAGCCCCGGCACGAACAGGTAGGCGCTCTGGCGGGCGTAGACGGCGTCGACCCGACCGGCGCGCAGCAGCCGCGGCAGCCGGGCCAGGAGCGCGGCCTGGTAGAAGAACGACGTCACCGCCCCGGGCAGCGCCAGCTGCCGGACCTCGAACGGCTCCTCGACGGCCTCCTCGCCCCGGGGCACCACCAGCACCACCTCCACGCCCTGCCGGTGCATGTGCCGGGTCGTGGCCAGCACGTGCACGCCGGCGGCCCCGTCGGTGCGCACGGGGCTGTCCGAGAGGTACACCACCCGCAGGGGTCGTGCCGCCGCGTCGGCGGGAGCGGTCGCGCGGTACTCGCCCGCGGTCGTCTGAGGCATGGAACACCACCGGTCGTGAGGTCTCGGGCTCGATCGGGCGGGGTCCGGCGGGCGCGCCGCGGGCCGGACCCGGACCCGGGCGGGGTGGCCGCCCGGGTCGTCGCGCGTCAGCGCGCCGCGGCCGCGGCCGCGTCCAGCAGGGCGGCCGGCCCGCCGGCCAGGTCGTCCAGCGCGGCGCGCACGCGCTCGCGGGGCAGCGCGCTCGCGTGGAAGGTCACGGTGCAGCGGTAGCCGTCCTGCAGCTCGGAGCAGCTCGCGGTCAGGGCCCGGCTGCCGTCGACGCTGGGCGCCTCGAAGTGCGTCCGGGGGCTGCCCGGCACCCAGTCCAGCTTGTCGTAGTGGCGCAGGCGCCCGACGAAGCTGAGCACCAGCGAGGGGTTGTGGTGGACCGCCGGCGCGTCCAGCGCACCCGGTGCGCGACCCCGCAGCGCCGCGCGCACCTCCTGCGCAGCGGCCTGGGCGCTCGCCGCGAGCAGCGGGACCCCGCTGCGCACGGCGGCGTCCACGGCGTCGCGCAGGGCGACGGGGGACGGCGGGGTGCCCGGCGGGACGGGCACGCACGTCGTGAAGTTGCCCTCCACCGCGGAGCGCCGGGGCAGGTAGGCGCGCAGGTCGACGGCGACGCCGGGGACGAGGTCCGCGCCGACGAGGCCGTGCTCGCGCAGCGCCGCCCACACCGCCGCCGACAGCAGCATCGCGCTGGACACGCCGGGGGCGTGCGAGCGGCGCCAGGTGCGCAGCTCCTCCGCCGCCCGGCCCAGGACCGCGGCCACCTCCACCGACGTCTCCGGCCGCCAGCCCTCCGGCGGCGAGGAGCGGGCACCCCGGGCCGCGGCCCGCGCCCGGTGGATGAGCAGCGCGGTCTCGCGCAGCCCGCTCCACGGGAGCCCGCGCCCGCCGAAGGTGGTGCTCAGCGCCGCGCGGAACGGCTGCTGCACCCCGTCGAAGACCGGCAGGTCCGGCGGGGTCCGCCCCACCGAGAGGTGGTCCACCCAGGAGACCAGGGCGCGGCCGTTGCCGCCGTCGCCGATCAGGTGGTGGAAGCGCATCGCCACGTGACCGCCGCCGACCACCAGGCGCATCGGCAGGTCGTCGTCCGGTTCGTTCAGCAACCGCTCGGCGGTGCGCTCGGGGGCGCTGGAGGCCAGGCCCGGGTCCTCGACGACCACGCGCCGCAGGTGCGCCTCGAGGTCCTCGGCCGGCACGTCCACCCACACCGCCCGCGCCCAGTCGATCCGGCGCAGGGCCCGGCCGGCGGTGCCGGCCAGCCACTGGGCCCGCAACCCGGCGCGCAGCGTCGCCGCGTCCACCCCGACGAGGGGACCGTCGACCACGACGTAGCGGTAGTGGCGCCACGTCCAGTCGCGCCGGCTGATCGGGTGCTCGGAGGGCGGCGACGGCGCGGGCGCCGGCGCGCCGCGCCGGTCCGCGCGGGCGGACGGGGCGGTGGTGCGCACGCCGGCCGCGCCCCTCACGCCTGCACCGCCGCGACGTCGGCCGCCGGGCGCGCGGGCGTGCGCCGGGCCAGCAGGAGCAGGCAGGTGAGCACGGCCGCCCCGGTGCCCGCGCCCCAGGCGGTCGCGACGGGCACGAGGCCGCGGTCCGCCCACAGCAGCACCAGGGTCAGGATGGACACGCAGGAGACCAGGTTCACGAGCACGAAGGCGCCCACCCGGCCCCGTGCGCGCAGCACGACGGTGCCGATGTCGTAGGCGGCGACCAGCGGGGCGCTGGCCATGAAGACCACCAGCGCCGGGGCCGCCGGCGCGTACTCCGGACCGAAGACGCCCATGATGAAGTCGGCCTGCCAGGCGATGAACGCCGCCGCGGGCACGAGCACCGCGGCCAGCACCGTGACCGCCTTGCGCACCACGGCCCCGAGGGGGCGGTCGCCGTAGGAGGTCTCGGTGAACGTGGAGGAGGTGATGGCGTGGGCCGCCCCGAACACCACGTTGGCCACCATGAACGCCATGTAGAGGTGACCGGACTGCGCGGCGCCCTGGTGGGCGAGCACCAGCATCGGGATCAGCGAGGTCGGGGCGATGTTGAGCAGGTAGGCGACGTAGCTGCCGGAGGTGAACCTCGCCACCTGCCGCACGAGGTCCTTGTGCAGCGTGAAGCCGGGACGGAACCCGAAGCGGCGCACGAGGACCGCGACGCTCACGAGCGCCGCCACCAGGGCGCCGAACCCGGAGGCGGCGAAGATGCCGAACGCCCCTGCGCCGGCCAGGGCGAGGACGCCCAGCAGCTTGCACGTGCTCATCAGCCCGCCGTCGATCGCCAGGTTCCAGCGGGTGGCCCGGTAGGCGGTGAACGCGCTGCTCGTCAGGGTGTTCACGGACAGCGCGCACGTCAGCAGGACGAACACCAGCGCCAGCCACGGGGAGCGCACGACGGGTTCGAGCTCGGGGTACCACCCCGGCAGCAGGCGCAGCAGGAGGAGGTAGCCGAGCCCGACGGCGACCGAGACGGCCGCCACCAGCAGCAGGCCCGTCGTCAGGTGGTCGCTGCGGCGCGAGGAGCGCGGCAGGTAGTACAGGAAACCGCTGTTGAACCCCAGCAGGCTCGCCAGGCTGATGAAGGAGCTGGCCGAGATGAGCGTGGTCGCGACGCCGACCTCGGCCGTGCTGTAGGTGCGCGCGCACACCAGCCAGAACAGGGAGCCGACGCCGGCCATCACGACCGTGGTGAGCATCTGGTGGAAGGAGTTCGCGACCAGGTCGTCCTTGAGGGCGTGCCTGAGCCGGGCGATCGGCGGCGTCCGGCCGCCCGGGGGCGCCGGTGCGGCCGGTTCGCGCGGTGGCGTGGTCAGCACGGGGAGACCTCCTGGTAGACGGCGTCGACGCGCGCGGCGAGCGCCTCGTAGGTGTAGTGCTCCTCGACCTCGCGGCGGGCGACCTCGGCGAGGCGGGCGCCCAGCCCCTCCTCGGTGAGCAGGCGCACCAGGGCGGCGCCCAGCGCCTCGGCGTCGCCCGCGGGGACCACGAGCGCGTCGACGCCGTCGGTGCACACCTGCGGGACGGCCCCGACGTCCGTGGTCACCACGGGCGTGCCGCTGGCCCACGCCTCCAGCAGCACGAGCGCGAAGCCCTCGAAGCGGCTGGGCAGCACCAGGCCGGCCGCGGCGCGCATGCGCTCCGCCACCCGCGCCGGGGGCAGGGGACCCAGGAAGCGCACGCGGTCGCCCAGCCCCAGCTCGTGCGCCTGCCGGCGCAGGGCCGGCAGGAGCGAGCCGCCCCCGACGACCTCCAGGTCCGCGGGCGCACCGCGCCCGGCCGCCACGGCGAGCGCCTCCAGCAGGACGTCGACGCCCTTGACGGCCTCCAGGCGCCCCACGAACAGCAGCGGCGCCCCGGGCGCGGGGTCCGCGTCCCGGGGCGGGTACGCGGCCAGCGGCACGGCGTTGGGGACGAACTCGACCGGCGGGCGCAGGCGGGTCCGCAGCCGCGGCAGCGCCTGCGGGTCCACGGTGAGCACCCGCCGGTACCCGGCCAGCGACACCAGGGCGCGCTCCAGCGCCCGCTTGGGGCGCGGGAACCACGGGTCGCCGATGCTCGTGCCGTGCAGGGTCAGCACGCGCGGCACGCCGCGCAGCCGGGCCGCCAGGGACAGGGCCGCGCCGAGGTCGACCGTGTGGGCGTGGACGACGTCCGGGCGCAGGCGCCGCAGCAGGCGGAAGGAGCTCAGCGCGGTCCCCGCCAGGGAGGCGACGCGCCGCAGGCTCAGCTCGTCGATCTCCTCCTGCGCCAGCGGCAGCCCCGTCTTGTGCACGCCCGGCGCGTCGACGATGTCGGGCGAGCGGCTGGTGAGCACGTGCACCTCGTGGCCGGCGGCGCGCTGGGTGGCGGCGAGGTGGTGCACCACGACGGCGTCGCCGCCGACGGCGTCCGGGTAGCGCTTGGTCAGGTGCAGGACCCGCAGCGGGCGCCCGGGCGCGCCGGTCCCCGTCGGCGCGCTCACCGCCGCGGGTCCATCAGCACTTCGACGACGGGGCCGTCGGCCAGCTGCAGCGCGACCCGCACGGGCTCGTGCTCGGGCAGCGCGACCCGCACCGCCAGGGGGGCGCCGGCACCGGCGGCCACCTCGAGCCGTCCGGTGCTGTCGGTGCGCCGGGCGCCGGTGGCCCGGTCGGTCACGGTCACGGTGTACTCCAGGGTCCGGGCGGTGCTGCGGTGGTTGGTGACCTCGGCCGTCAGGGTCACCGCGGAACCGGGCGCGAAGCTCTCGGGCAGGCCCTCGGGGTCGCTGAAGGCGAGCTCGGAGAACTCCGCCGGACGGTGCTCCACCCAGTCCCGCCACCCGCCGGCGCGCAGCTGCGGCACGAGGAGCACCACGAGCAGGAGCGCGAGCAGGGCGGTCCCGGCGGCCAGGAGCGGCGGTGCGGGGGAGCGGCGCGCCGGGGGCGCCGGGGTGCTCACGCCCCCGTCCCGAGCAGGACGTCGGCGTAGTCGCGGGCGAGCTGGTCCCAGCTGAACTCGCGGGCCAGCTCCCCGCTGCGCGGGGCCCGCTCGGCGACGGGCGTCTCGAGCAGCTGCCGCAGCGCGGCGGCGAGGGCGGCCGCGGTCGGTTCGACGACCACGCCGGTGCCCTCCCGCACGAGGTCGGTGGCCGCGTTGTCGGGGTGGGCGGCCACGACCACCGGCAGCCCCGAGGCGGCGGCCTCCACCACGACGATGCCGAACCCCTCGCGCCGGGAGGTCAGCACGAACACGCCCGAGGACTTCAGGGTCCGGTAGACGTCGTCGTGCCGGGGCAGGAAACCCGTGAAGGTGACGGAGTGCGAGATGCCCAGGGTGGCGGCCCGCTTCTCCAGGGCGGCGCGGTGCGGCCCGTCGCCCACGACCCCGCAGGTCGTCCCGGGGCGCTCCTCGACCAGGAGCGCCACCGCGTCGAGGAGCAGCTCCACGTCCTTGAAGTCCACGAGGCGTCCCGCGCTGACGACGTCGTAGCCGTGCTCGGCCGGCGGCAGCGCCGCGATGGCCGCGGTGTCGGCGCCGTTGGCGACCACGGTGACGCGCGGTCGCCGCGACAGCTCGGCCTCGAACCTCGAGCGGGTGCGCTCGGAGGCGGCCACGACCAGGTCCGGCAGCGAGGCCGCCACCTTCTCGACGAGGGCGCCGACCCGGCCGGCGGCGCCGAGGTAGGTGCGCCAGTACTCCGGCCCCCACACCTCGTGCCAGGTGCTCACCAGGCGCCCTCCCCGCAGCAGGACCGCCAGCTTGGCCGCGAAGAGGGAGAAGTAGGGGAAGCCGCAGCAGTCGACGACGTCGTGGCGGTCGGCGACCAGCCGCAGGCTGGCCAGGCCGAACACGAGCGCCTGGCCGATGGAGCGTCGACCGCTCGCGGTGTACAGGGGGCGGGCGCGGCAGACGCCGTGGTACGTGATGCCGCCCTCCACGCGGGTGCGCGGGCCGTCCCAGAACTTCATGCCGTACCAGTGCACGTCGTGGCCCGCGGCGGCCAGCCGCGTGCCCAGCTCGTGGTAGCGGCGCTCACCGCCGCCGGTCGTGTAGGGGTGGACGGCGTCGTACACGATGCTGATCTTCACGCGGCGCTCCCGAGCTGCTCGGCGGTGCGGGGTCCCGCGGCGCCCCGGGGTGCCCTCGTGCGGCAGGCGGCGCGCAGGACGTCGCCGAGGGCGGCGGCCTGCGAGCGCCACGTCAGACCCGCGGCGTAGGCGCGCGCGGCCGCGCCGAGCTCCCGGCGCCGCTGCGGGTCGGCGGCCAGGGAGTCCAGGGCCGCGGCGAGCGCGGCGGGGGTCGCCTCGGCGACGAGCTCGCCGCGGCCGCGGACGAACTCGCGCAGCCCCTGCACGTCGGAGGCCAGCACGGCCAGGCCGTTCGCCATCGCCTCCAGCAGGGCCAGGGGCATCCCCTCCCTCGACGAGGGGATCGCGAAGACGTCCGCCCAGCCGTACTCCGCGCGCAGCGCGGCGCCCCGCTGCACCCCGCGGAACTCGACCTGCCGCAGGTCCAGCTCGTCGCGCAGCGCCTCGAGCTCGCCGCGCAGCTCGCCGTCGCCGACGACGTGCACCTGCACCGGGTGCTGCACGTGCGGCAGGCAGCGCAGCAGCGCCGACAGGTTCTTCTGCGCCGCCAGCCGGCCCACGGTCAGCACCCGCAGCGGCGCACCCGGACCGGTCGCGTGCTCGGGCTGCTGGGGCTGCTGGGGCTGCTGGGCGAGCATCGACTCGTCGACGCCGTTGTGCAGCACGTCCACGCGCCCGGCGGGCACGCCGTGGCGGCGCACCACCAGGTCCCGCTGCTCCTCGGAGAGGGTGACCACGCGGTCCGCGCGTGCCAGCAGCCGCGGCAGCACCACGCGCTTGTACAGCTCGAACACCGCCCCCAGCGGACCGGAGGCCGGGGTGTCCATGTGGAAGTGGACGACCAGGGGCGAGCGCCGGGCGAGCGCGGCGAGCACGCCGCACACGTCGGTGGTCACGTGCCCCAGGTGCAGGTGCACGACGCGCCCGCCGGCGCGGCGCAGCAGGGTGGGCAGCAGCAGGGGCGCGAGGGGGGTGTGCGCCGCCTCGACGGCGCGCAACCGGCGCACCCGGGGCACCCGGGGCCCGGCCGCGCTCGGCGGTGCACCGTGGGCTCGGGAGCCCAGGTCGCTGGTGACGACCTCCACGTCGTGCCCGGCCTCGGCGAGGTGCGTGGCGAAGCGCTCGGCCACCACCTCCACCCCGCCCACGTGCGGCGGGTAGTAGCCGCACACCACGAGCACCGCGGGGAACTCGCTCACCGGTACACCTCCGTGTCGCCCGTGGAGTGCACGAGGTTCTTGGTCTCGCGGAAGAACTCCCGCGGCAGGTGGAACGTGACCGCCTGGTTGCTCAGACCGCCCTTGGCGGTCCCGAGCAGCACGTTGGTGCGGCCGAGCAGGACGTAGGAGTCCGTGGGCACCTGCGCGGGCACGACACCGGCGTTCATCTGCACCCCCGTCTGGCTGTAGGTCTTGGCCACGATCCACAGGTCCGCCTGGGCGTTGACGCCGGTCGGCGAGCGGAACCCCTCCTGGCCGACGAGCCAGCGCGCGCTCACCCGTTCCGTCAGCGGGCTGTAGAACGAGTCGTAGTTGTTGCCGGCGTTCGCCAGGTGCAGCTGGGGCAGGTAACCGCCCGTCGCCGTGGCCAGCAGGCCGGTGCTGCTCACGAAGAGCAGCAGCGGGACCGCGCAGACCACCCGGTGCGCACCGGTGCCCGTCGGTGCGGCCTGCGGCACCGCCCGCGCGCGCCGGCGCACGGGCGGGAGGAACCGCCGCGCCAGGGAGCCGGCGGCGGCGACCAGGGCCTCGGCGCCCAGGACGGCCGGGACCCCGAGGACGAAGAGGCACTGCTGGAAGGCCCGCAGCAGGCCGTAGTCGACGGCCAGGAAGGGCAGCACGACGAAGGACGCGACGAGGCAGAAACCCCCGACCGCGAGGAGCGTGAACTCGGCGTGCTGCGGGCCGGGCCGGCGGCGCAGGACGAGCACCGCGAGGCCGATGATGACCAGGACCTGCAGGGCCTGGGCGAAGCCCTGCCTGGCGACCTTGTTCAGCGTGAAGGGTTCGACGCCCACCGCCTCCAGCGCCGTGCCGACCCCCGTCGGCGGTGCCGCCTGCTCCCGGGCGACGGTGATCGGGTAGGCCGCCACCACGTCCTGCGCGTAGTACGGCCGGCCGGGGTCGCGCTGCTCCACCGCCTCCTCCAGGTAGGCCTGCAGGCGCTCCTGGTCCGTCTGCGACTTCACCTGGAACAGGCTCACGGAGGTGTCGGCCGAGGCGGCGTCCGGCGCCTGCCCGCTGAGCGCGGCGACGACGCGGCCGGCGACGCTGCCCAGGCTCCCGGCGCTGTCGCCGCCCGTCGCCGGCCCGGTCCACACGTACGCCACCGCCGCCAGCAGCACGACGACCGGCAGCGTCACCAGCGGCCGCGGACCGCGGCGCAGCGCCGCGCGCCAGCGCTCCCCGGTGGGCACCCGCCCCAGCGGGCGCGAGAGGGGACCGCGCCGGAGCACCAGCGCCGCCGCGGCGGCCGTGGCGTACATGGCCAGCATCACGTAGGTGGAGGAGTAGTGCGCCAGGACGGTGGCGATCCCGAGGGCCACCAGCAGCGCCTGCCGGCGCCGGCGCCCACCACCCACGGGGACGACCACGAGCAGGAGGGCCGCCGCGATCAGCAGGAAGGCGACCTCCTGCCGGTTCAGCATCGGCATGTCGGAGAAGAACGTGGGGAAGGCGACGAAGAACACCGCGGCCAGCGGAGCGCGCCGCCGGCCCAGGACGCGCTCGGCGATGAGCCACACGGCGACCGGGCACAGCGCGAACAGCGCCTGGAAGACGACCTTGAAGACCTGCACCGCCTCGACGTGGAACAGCGCCACCAGCACCGCCGGCAGCACGGTGATGCTCAGGCAGGCGTTGTAGGCGCTGCGCAGCGCGGAGGCGTCCCACCGCTCGCCCTCCAGCGCCATCCGCATCACGAGGTTCTCGACCTGGATGTCGTGCCCGGTGATGGTGGTGCCGCGCACGGACGTCATCAGCAGCAGGGACAGCGCGACCGCGTACAGCACGAGCGCCACGGTCGAGCGCGGCAGCGCGGCGGCGCGCACGGCGACGACCCCGAGCAGCACCACGCCGACGAGCAGGACCGCCACGGTCAGGTACGGGGCGCGGTCGTTGTCCAGGGCGACCGCGCCCGCGGCGGCCGCGAGGGGCAGCAGGGCCAGGGCGGCGGCCGTGGCGAGGTCGGCGCCGGCCGGCACCGCCAGGCGCCGGGGCCAGTTCCGGCGCCCCACCCACCAGCCCGCGAGCACCGCGGCGTCGACGCCCAGGGCGACCGGCAGGGGTGCCAGCGGTCGCTGGACGCCCACCACCGGCAGCACGGTGTTCAGCAGCAACCCCAGCACCATGAGGACGCCGGTGCCGCAGGCGGCCGCGAGGACGGCGGCCGCGGCGGTGTCGCGGGTGCGGACCCCCCAGGCGGCCAGCGCCACGGCGCCGAGCACGAGCACGAGCGCTCCGGTGGCCACGGCCGTGAGCACCGCGGGCACCTCGGCCCCGCTGACCGCGCACACCGTCAGCGCGACGAGGAAGGCGCCCGCGGCCAGCCGCGGGTCCACGCCCCCGCCGGGCGCGCGGTGCGACGCGACGGTGCTGCGCGGGGTGGTCGCCGGGGAACCGGCTGCCCGGTCCCGGCCGGAGGGGAGGACGTCTGCTGTGCCCGCTTCAGGCAAGGACGGATCCGCCGCTGATGCCGGGCTCGTCGGTGCGGGCGAGGTCCTGCGGCAGCGTCACGACGTGGTGGTTCCCCGCGACCACGGGGCCGGCCGCGACCACCGGGGTGGTCACGGGCAGGTCCGCGGTCGGGGGCAGCGCGATCGTCGTGTCCGCGGCCGACGGGTGGCGCGGGGTCGGCACCTCCACGGCGCCGCGGCGCACCGGGCCGCCGTCGCGGAACAGGCGCCACCGGTGCTCGAACAGCTGGGCCACGTTCCCCACGCCGTCGCGGAAGGCGTTGAGCTTCACCTGACCGCCGCGGGCGCGGTACTCGATGGGGATCTCCTTGCAGGAGAAACCCCGGAAGTACGCCTCGTTCTTGATCTCCTGGGAGAACGCCATGCCGCCGGACCTGACGTCCAGGCCTTCCCACACCTCGCGGCGCAGCACCCACATCCCCGACTGGGAGTCCCGGAAGGGGCAGCCGAAGAGCACCTTGTTCAGGGTGCTGAGGAAGTGGTTCGCCACGGTGTGCGAGGGTTTCATGGCCGCCCTGTTGGCGGGGCTGAGCCGGTCGGTCGTGATGAACTCCAGATCCTCGGAGTCCATCGCCGCGAGCAGTTCCGGCAGGGCGTCGAACGGGTAGGTGAGGTCCGCGTCCCCGGTCACGAGCACGTCGCCGGTGGCGGAGGACAGACCCTTGAAGTAGGCGTTCCCGTAACCGCGCACGGGCTGTTCCACCACGCGGGCGCCCAAGCTGCGCGCCACGTCGCCGGTGCCGTCGGTGGAGGCGTTGTCGACGACGACGACCTCCGCGTCCCAGCCGGCCAGCGCGAGCTCCGCGATCGGGATCCCGGCCATCAGGCGGGGGAGGTTCTGGCTCTCGTTGAGGGCGGGGATGACGATCGACAAGGTACGGGTCACCTGTTCGAATCCTCTCGAGTTCGCTGGACGGACTGGTGCGTGGTCGACGTCCGTGGCGACCGGGATTCGGAACGGCTGCTGCAGCAGCGGGAGTGCTGTGGGCGAACGGTGAAGGCTCGCGGGGCAGAACCTAGTGGTCCGCGCACAACGCGGTCAACGCTCCTTCACCGCGCCCCGGCCGGGCGGCCGGGCCGTGCGCACCACCTTGATCACGCCGCGTCACAGGGTGGTTTCGAGGAGTTTCTACCTGGGGCGCGCCACCGGGTCCCCTCCCGCGCAGCGGCGTCCGCGACACCTCCTGGACCCGCGCGCGCAACGCGCTGTTCACACCGCGCCGGTGCTCCGCGGCGGCGCAGGGGTTCCCGTCGCCGCGGGGCGCAAACCCCTCCGCGCCGGGGTCCCGGCGTGCCATCCTCGTCCCCCTCCCCCCGGACGACAGGAGGTCGCGCGTTGCCCCCCCGAGCGCGCTCCCGCTGTGCGCGCAGGCGCACCCTCGCGGGCGCGGCCCTGTGCGGCGCGCTGCTCGCCCTCTCGCTCACCCCCGGCACCGGGGACCCCGGGGCGGGCCCGGCCGCGCCGAGCGTCGGGATGGCCGCCGGCGACCTCGTCGGCATGGACCAGGCCGACCTCGACGCCCGCCTCGACCGCCTCGAGGCGGCGTCCGTGCGCTCGATCCGCGTCGACGTCTCCTGGGCCTCGGTGCAGCGCGGCGGGCCCCGGACCCACGACTGGGGCAGCCTGGACCGCATCGTCCGGGGAGCGCGCCAGCGGGGCCTGCACGTGCTGCCGGTCATCGGGTACACCCCGGCGTGGGCGCGCGCGCACGGTTGCCGGCGCCCCGCCTGCGCCCCCCGGGACGCCGCGGAGTTCGCCCGCTTCGTGGCGGCGGCCGCCGAGCGGTACGTGCCCCGGGGCCTGACCACCTGGGAGGTGTGGAACGAGCCGAACACGGGGGCCTGGCGCGCCGCGGCCTCCGTCGCCGGGTACGCCGACGTGCTGCGGCGCAGCGCCGACGCGCTGCGCCGGGTCGACCCGGCGGTGCGCGTCCTGGTCGGCGGCCTGGCCGCCGCCGAGACCGTCGAGGGTCGCGCGGTGGCGCCGGAGGAGTTCCTGCGCACCCTCTACCGCAGCGGCGGCGGCTCCGCCGCGTTCGACGGCGTCGCCGTCCACCCCTACTCGTTCCCGGCCCTGCCGGGGGACCCGGACGCGTGGACCGGGTGGAACCAGATGCTGCGCCTGCGCGAGGTCATGCTCGCCGCGGGGGACCGGGCGACCGGTGTCTGGATCACCGAGGTCGGCGCCCCCACCGGGGGGCTGGGCGCCCGGGCCCGCTCCGGGCACCGCGAGCGCCCGCGCGGCGCGGACCACGTCGACGAGGACCTCCAGGCCCGCACGCTGCGCGCCGCCTTCGCCGGGCTGCGCTCGACGCCCTGGCTGCGCGGTCTGTACTGGTACGGCTTCGCCGACCTGCCCGGCCACGACGGGCGCAACGAGGGGTACTTCGGGACGTCCGCGCCGCCCGGCGCTGACGAGCACCGTGGTGAACCCGGCGGCCGAGGCGTCCACGAACGTCGGCAGGGCGTTCCTCTGCCCCAGCGGGCTGATCCCGCCCAGGACGTAGCCGCTGGAGCGCTGCGCGCGCGCCGGGTCGGCCATCGCCGCCCTCCTGCCCCCGGCGGCGGCGGCCAGGGCCTTGAGGTCGAGCGTGGCGGCGACGGGCACGACGGCCACGACGAGGCGGCCGTCCACGTCCGCCAGCAGCGTCTTGAACACCCGCTCGGCGCTGACGTCCAGCCCGCCGGCGCGCAGCGCGCGCACGGCCTCCTCGCCGTAGGCGGTGCTCGCGGGGTCGTGCTCGTACGGGTGCGGGGTGTGGGCCACGCCGCGCTCGGCGAGCACCCGCAGCGCGGGCGTGCCGGCCTCGGTGCGCTGCTCGCGGCGCTTGGCCACGCTGCCTCCAGGGGGTCCGGGGCACCGGCGGCGGCACCACCGCCGGTGCCGCCGCCGGCGGGGCGGTCAGTTCGGGTTGGGAGCCTCGCCGGGCGGCTCGGAGGCCGGCACGGTGCCCAGGGCGGCGATCAGCGCGCTCTCGCGCTTCAGCAGCGTCAGCTCCTCGGTGAGGCGCGTGCGCGTGTCGGGCGCCTCCAGCAGCCGCTGGCGCTCCGCCAGCGGCAGCACCGCCGCGGCGGCCACGAGGTAGGAGAGCACCGACGGGTCGGCCGGGGCGGTGGCCCCGCCGATGCCCAGCTGCTCGCGGTAGGCGGCGAAGCGGCGCTCCACCGCTCCGGCGAGGGCGGCGACGTCGGCGGGCACGGGCGCGTCCTCGTCGTCCTCGACCTCGTCGGCGCCGTAGGGCTCCACGAGCCCGGTCAGGTACGGGGTGCCCGCCGCGGCGTCCAGGCCCACGAGGCGGAAGCGGGTGGCGCCGACCGTGACGATCTCGTAGCGGCCGTCGTCCAGCTCGGTGACCTCGCGCAGCAGGGCGACGCAGCCCACCTCGTGCAGGGCGTGCGCGGAGCCCTCCCCGACCTCGTGGCCGGAGCGGATGGCGACCACGCCGAAGCCCTTGACCTCGCGCTCCTCGGCGACCAGGTCCTGCACCAGGCGGCGGTAGCGCGGTTCGAAGACGTTCAGGGGGAGCACCAGCCCGGGGAACAGCACGCTGCCGAGCGGGAACAGGGGCAGGCGCTGGGGCACCGGGCGAGTCTAGGGCCGCGGCGGCGCGCGGCGGCGGGCGGCACCGCCCTCCGTACACTCGTGCCGTGACCCCAGCCGCCCAGCCCGACGCCCCGGCGCCCGCCGCGGGCACCGTCCCCGCGCTGCGCCGCACCGACCTGCGCGGGCGCACCCTCGACGCGGTGGCGCTGCGCTCGGTGCTGCCGCGCGCGGAGGTCGACGTGGCCGCCGCGCTGGCCACCGTCGCCCCGATCTGCGAGGACGTGCGCGCCCGCGGCACCGCCGCGGTGCTGGAGCTGACCGAGCGCTTCGACGGGGTGCGCCTGAGCGACGTGCGGGTGCCGCGCGAGGCGCTGCGCGAGGCCCTGCAGCAGCTGGACCCGCAGGTGCGCGCCGCCCTGGAGGAGAGCGTGCGCCGCGCCCGCCTCGTCCACGCCGACCAGCGCCGCACCGACACCACCACCCGCCTCGCGGCCGGCGGCACCGTCACCGAGCGGTGGGTGCCGGTGGGGCGCGTGGGCCTGTACGTGCCCGGCGGGCGGGCGGTGTACCCCTCCAGCGTCGTCATGAACGTCGTGCCGGCGCAGGAGGCCGGGGTGGCCTCCATCGCGGTGACCAGCCCGGCGCAGAAGGACCACGGCGGCCTGCCGCACCCGACCATCCTCGCCGCCTGCGAGCTGCTCGGCGTGCAGGAGGTGTACGCGGTGGGCGGCGCGCAGGCGGTGGCGATGTTCGCCTACGGCGCGCGCGGCGCGGACGGCGCGGTGGTCGTGGCCCCGGTGGACGTGGTGACCGGCCCGGGCAACATCTACGTCGCCTCCGCCAAGCGGTACGTGCAGGGGGTCGTGGGCATCGACTCCGAGGCCGGGCCCACCGAGATCGCCGTCCTGGCCGACGACACCGCCGACCCCGAGCACGTCGCGGCGGACCTGGTCAGCCAGGCCGAGCACGACCCGGTGGCCGCCGCGGTGCTCGTCACCCCCTCCGAGGCGCTGGCCCACGCGGTGGACGCCGCGCTCGCCCGGCGGGTGCCGGCCGCCAAGCACGCCGCGCGCATCGCCGAGGCGCTGGCCGGCAGCCAGTCCGGCGTCGTCCTCGTCGACGACGTGGACGCCGGCGTGGCCGTGGTGGACGCCTACGCCGCGGAGCACCTGGAGGTGCAGACCGCCGACGCGCGCGCGGTGGCAGCCCGGGTGCGCAACGCCGGGGCGGTGTTCGTCGGGGCGCACTCGCCGGTGTCCCTGGGCGACTACTGCGCCGGCTCCAACCACGTGCTGCCCACCGGCGGCACGGCCACCCACTCCGGCGGGCTGAGCGTGCAGACGTTCCTGCGCCCGGTGCACGTCGTGGACTACGACGAGGCGGCGCTGCGCGAGGTCGCCGGGCACGTGGTGGCGCTGGCGGAGTCCGAGGACCTGCCCGCGCACGGTCAGGCCGTCACCGCGAGGTTCGCGTGAGCGGGCAGCCCGGCGGGCCCGGTGGCGGGCCGGGTGAGGAACCCGTGGAGGGCCTGGGCGAGGACTTCGACTTCGACGCCGCCTTCCAGCGCGAGTTCGGCCCCAAGCCCCCGCTGCGCTCGGTGCTCGTGGTGCCGGTGGCCAACGCCCGCAAGCTGGCCGAGGTCTGCACCGTCGCCGGAGTGCGCGCGCACGTGGTGCCGGTGCGCGGCGTGGGCTGCGTGCTGGTGACGGAGGACCCCACCACCGGCGAGCAGGACGCGCAGGCGCTGTCGGTCGTGGTGCGCCAGGCCGAGGTGCTGCTGCTGACGGTGCGCGAGGAGTCCATCGACGGCCAGAGCTGGGCCGCCGGCCAGCGCGGGGTCGACCCCAAGCCCGGGCTGCTGCTGTCGGTGTGGCCGGACGAGGTGCAGCGCATCGTCCTGGGCCGGGTCGACCCGGCGGAGGCCGCCGGCGCCGCGCAGGGCGGCGAGGGCAGCCGGATCGGCGCCTTCTGGAAGCTGTTCCGCAAGGACGACGGCCGGGGCGCGCCCGGCCCCGGCGAGGCCGTCGACCAGCCCGGTGACCAGCCCGGTGACCAGCCCGGTGACCAGCCCGGCGGTGGGGAGGCCGGCGGGCTGGTCACCGGGCTGGTC
>NZ_JAAALM010000259.1 GCF_009906395.1 Kineococcus indalonis | reverse complement strand
CCGCCGGCCCGCCGCGCACCCCGGACGGCGCCTCGCCCAGGGCCACGTCGGCGCGCACCTCGCCGCCGGCGTCCGGGACGACGACGCCGGTGGCCACGGGGGCGTACCCGGCGGCGGTCAGGGTGTACGGGCCCGGGCCGAGGTCCTCGAAGGAGAACCCGCCGTCCTCGCCCGTGGCCGCGGTGCCCACCACGTCGCCGGCGGCGTTGGTCAGCGCCACGACGGCCTCGCGCACGGGACGGCCCCCGCCGTCCACGACCGAGCCCGTCAGCCGTCCTCCGCTGCTCACCACGACCTCGCGGGACACCGCCGTGCCGTCGGGCACCTCCACGTGCTCGGCCAGCGGGCGGTGCGACTCGCTGAGGACGCTGAGCACGTAGCTGCCGCCGGGCAGGTCCAGGAAGCGGAAGAAGCCGTCCTCCGCGCTGCGGCTGGTGGCCACGACCTCCCCGCGCACGTCCAGCAGGGTCAGCACGGCGCCCTCCACGGGGTGCGCCGGCGCGGCCGGGCGGCCCGCCGTGCGCACCCACCCGGTGAGCGAGGCGGTCCCGGCGAGCTGCACGTCGCGCTGCACGGGGGCGTCGGCCACCGCCACCAGGGCCGCGGCGGGCTTGGCGCCCGGGGCGGCGGCGATGAGCAGGTAGGTGCCGCCGGCCCCCAGTGGCAGGCGGTAGCGGCCCTGCTCGTCGGTGCCGGTGCGCCCGACCTGCCGGCCGGTCTGGTCGGTGACGGTGACCGCGGCCCCTGGCCGGGGCCCTCGGCGTCCACGTCGGGCACGAGGCGCTCCATCCAGCGCGGCATCCACCAGGCCCGCTCGCCGAGCAGCGTCAGCGCCGCCGGCATGATCACCATGCGGACCACGAGGGCGTCGACGAGCACGCCGACGGTCAGGGCCGTGCCGATGGAGCCGATGACCGCGTCGCCGCTGGTGGCGAAGCCGATGAAGACGCCGCTCATGATCAGGGCCGCGGCGACCACGACGGGCGCGGAGCGCCGGAAGCCGGCCAGCACGGCGCGCTGCGGGGCCAGGCCGTGCGCGTGCTGCTCGTGGATCGCCGAGACCAGGAACATCTGGTAGTCCATCGCCAGCCCGAAGAGGATGCCGACGACGAGCACGGGCATGAAGCTCAGCAGCGGCGCGGGCTGGGCCACCTGGAAGACGTCCGAGAGCCAGCCCCACTGGTAGATCGCCACGACCGAGCCCAGCGAGGCGCCCAGGGAGAGCAGGAAGCCCGCGGTGGCCATCAGGGGCACCGCGATCGAGCGGAACAGCACCACCAGCAGCGCCAGGGCGAGCACCACGATGAGCGCGGTGTAGACCGGCAGGGCGTCGTCCAGGGCGTCGGTGACGTCGATGTCCAGGGCGGTCTGGCCGGTGACCAGGACCCGGGCCCCCTCGGTGTCCGCGGTGGCCTCGCGCAGGGCGCGCACCAGGTCGCTGGTGGCCTCGTCGGTGGGGCCGCTGCCGGGCACCACCGTGATCAGCTGCGCGCCGCCGTCGGCGGAGGGGACCGCCGGGGTGAGCGCGACGACGCCGTCCAGGCCCTGCACGCGCTGGGCGGTGGTGGCCGCCGCGGCGGCCACGTCCTGCGCGGTGGCGCCGTCCACGCCGTCCACGACGACCACCAGGGTGGACTGCGCGCCCGGGCCGAAGCCCTGCACGAGCAGGTCGTAGGCCTGGCGCGAGGAGCTGGCGGGGTCCTCGTTCTCCGCCGAGGGCAGCGCGGTGCGCATCGAGGCGACCGGGACGGCCACGACGCCGACGGCGACCACGGCGGTCAGCAGCGCGAGCACCGGGTGCCGGGTGACCGCGCGCGCCCAGCGGCCCAGCACGCCCGGCCCGGCCAGGGCCCCGTCGGCGCCGGCGGCCTCCTCGCGGGCGCGCTCGGCGGCCGCGGCCCTCAGCCCGGCCGGGTCCAGGCCGCGCTCGCGCGCGGGCAGCACCCGCCGGCCCAGGACGGTCAGGAACGCCGGCACGGCGGTCAGCGCCACCAGGACGGCGATCGCGACGGTGGCGGCGGCGGCCAGGCCCATCTGGGTCAGGAACGGGATGTCCACCACGACCAGGCCCACCAGGGCGATGACGACGGTGGTGCCGGCGAAGACGACGGCGGTGCCGGCGGTGCCGGTGGCCCGGGCGACGGCCTGCTCCAGCGGGTCGCCCGCGCGCAGCTGGGTGCGGGTGCGCGCGAAGACGAACAGCGCGTAGTCGATGCCGACGGCCAGGCCGAGCATGCCCGCCAGGGCGGGCGTGGTGGTGGACAGCGGCACGAGCTTGCCCAGGACCGTGATGCCCAGGATCCCGGCGCCGACGCCGACGCCGGCGGTCAGCAGGTTCGCGCCGGCCGCGGCCAGCGAGCCGTAGGTGAGCACCAGCACGACGAAGGCGACGGCCACGCCGATGGCCTCGCTGGTGTGCCCGACCTCGGTGGTGGACAGCGGGGAGGTGACCTCCACGCGCAGCGTGCCGCCAGCGCCGGGCAGGCCGTCCTCGACCGCCGGGTCCGTGGCGGCGGCGAACGCGTCGGCGGTCTCCTCGCTGACGTCGCCGACCGGGCCGTCGAAGGTGACGGTGGCCGCGGCGATGGTGCCGTCGGCCGACACGCGCGGCGCCGCCGGGTCCAGCGGGTCGGACACCGCGGCGACCCCCTCGACCCCGCGCACGGCGGCCAGCAGGCCCTGCACCGCCCCGGCGCCGGCGCCGGTGAGCGTGCCGCCCGCCGGCGCCTGGAACACCACGGTGGCGGTGGCGCTGTCGGCGCCGGCGGCGGAGAACTCCTCGGCCACCACGTCCAGGCCCTCGCTGGCCTGCGTGCCCGGGATGGAGAAGCTGGTGTCCGGCGCGGCGCTGCGGGGCAGGCCCAGGGCGAGCGCGCCGAGCACGGCGAGCAGCAGGGCCCAGACGGCCAGCACCAGCCGGTGGCGGCGGGAGCTGAACCTCCCCAGGCGGTGCAGCAGGGTGGCCATCGGGGGACTCCTCGGTGGGGCGGTGGGGTGCACGCCGGCGCCGGTGACGGCCGTGCTGCTAGACGGTCGGCTAGTCGACGGTACCCCTTGACCTTGCCGAGCGGCAATCCACCGGTTAGCCGATCGGCAAGTCGATCGTCCGTCGGGCGCGAGCCCCGGGCTAGCCGCTCGGCAAGCGCGCAGCGCCGCCGGGGCGGATACAGTGGCGGGGCCGGACCCCGTCCCCAGGAGGAGCATGACCAGCGCGACCGGCGAGGAGCGGCAGTCGGCCACCGACCCCGCGCGCCTGCACGAGGCCGCGCTGCGCCTCTTCGCGCGGCACGGCGTCAGCGGCACCTCGCTGCAGATGATCGCCGACGAGCTCGGCGTCACGAAGGCCGCGGTGTACTACCGCTACAAGACCAAGGACGAGCTCGTCCTCGGCGTGGCCCGGCCCTTCATCGCGCAGATCGAGCGGGTCGTCGACGCCGCCGAGACCCGGCGCGGGCACCGCGCCCGCGTGGAGGCGGTGCTCACCGGCCTGGTCGACGTCATCGTCGACGCGCGCCGGCTGTACGTCGTGGTCACCAGCGACCCCTCCATCGGCGACCTGTCCCGGCTGCAGCCGCTGCTGCAGGACCTCGGGCAGCGGCTGCTGGCCGTGCTCGCCGGCCCCGAGCCCGACGCGCCCACCCGCGTCGGCGTCAGCCTGTTCCTCTCCGGCCTCGTCGGGCCCCTGCACGACCCCGCCTGCGCCGACGTGCCCGACGAGGTGCTGCGCCGCACGCTGCTGGACCTCGGGCGCCGGCTGCTGCTGGCGCGCCGCGCGAGCCGCGGCTGAGCGCCCGCGCGGTGCGCACGGCGCTCAGCCGTAGTGGCGCGAGGTCGAGGCGCGCTGCGCCTCCTCCAGCGCCGCGAAGCGCGCCTCGGCGTGCGGGGGCAGCACCCGCCGCTCGCGCACCAGCCACGGCACCCCGCGCACCGCGTCCAGCACGCCCAGCGCGCTGGTGCGGTCGCGCGGCACCGTGCGCAGCAGGAACCCGGTGCGCCGCAGCGCCGCCGGCACCGGCCGGCGCAACCACGTGAACCACAGCGTGTTGCGCACGCCGTGCCGGCGGCGCAGCAGCGACTCGCGCAGCACCGAGGCCTGGTGGTGCACCGTCAGGTCCTCCAGGTAGCACAGCTCCCAGCCGGCCGCCGCCAGGTCCGCGGCCAGCAGCTCCTCCTCCCCGCCCAGCCACAGCCGCTTGGAGAAGCCGCCCACCCGCAGGAACGCCTCGCGGCGCACCACCGACGCCCCCGCCAGGAAGCTGCCCAGCGCCGGGCCCGGCAGGCCCGGGGCCCCCCGCACCGGCGAGTCGCGCAGCTCCGCGACGATGCCGTCCTCCACCGCGCCCGGCTCCACGAGGATGCGCGCGGTCAGCACCGCCACCCGCGCGTCCGCGTCCAGCACGTCCGCGGCCCGCGCCAGCGAGCCCGGGTCCCACCAGGTGTCGTCGTCGCAGAACGCCACGTACGGCGTGGTGGCGCTGGCCACCCCGGTGTTGCGGGCCACCGCGCCCTGGTTCTCCGGCAGCACCACCACGTCCAGGCGGTCCCCGCCGGCGGTGCCGCGCGGGTGGCGCCGGCGCAGCGCGTCCGCCGTGCCGTCGGTGGAGCCGTTGTCCAGCACGATCACCCGCGGGCGCTCCGGCAGGCGCAGCAGCCGCTCCACCGCCAGCACCGCCTCCTCGCGCCGCTGCCACGTGATGACCACCACGGTCACGCGCGCGTCCGGCGCACCCTCGGGCACCGGGCCCAGCGGCGCCGCGCCGCCGACGGGCCCGCGCTCCCGGTCCTGCTCGTGCTCCACGGCGCTCACGCCGCGTCCCCGCTCACCAGGCGCAGCCGCCGCTCGACCTCCGCCGAGGGGCGCCGGCGCGCCCGCAGCGCGCGCGGCAGCCGCGGCGCCGCGTCCAGCACCGAGCGGCGGTGCTCGCCCCCCTCCAGCAACCACCGCGCGGTGCGCGCCGCCGCCACCGGAAGCGGCCGGCGCATCCACGCCGTCAGCAGGTAGTTGCGCCCCAGCAGCTCCCGGCGCACGTGCGCGGGGGAGCGGCTCACCGACGGGTGGTGGTGCGCCACCACGTCCTCCACGTACGCCAGGCCCCACCCGGCCGCGGTCAGGTCGTAGCTGACGCGCTCCTCCTCCCCGGCGAAGAAGACGACGTCGTCGAAGCCGCCCACCGACAAGAACGCGTCGCGGCGCACGACCGCCGTGCACGCCAGGAACCCCAGCACGTCCGGGCCCGGCAGGTCCGGGCTGCGCCCCCACGGCGCCGAGGCCATGTCCGCGCAGATCGGGTCCAGCTCCTCGGCCGGCCCCACGAGGGTGCGCCCCGCCAGCAGCGCCAGGCGCGGGTGCGCCGCGAAGACCTCCGCGGCCCGCGCCAGCGCCCCCGGCTCCCACCAGGAGTCGTCGTCGGCGAAGGCGACCAGCTCGGTGCGCGCCGCCCGCACCCCCACGTTGCGCGCGGTGGCGCCCAGGTTGCGGCCCGGCTGCAGCAGCCGCAGCGGCGCCAGCCCCTCCTCCTCCCGGCGCCGCGCCTCCGCGCGCACCACCTCCACGCTGCCGTCGCGGGAACCGTTGTCCACCAGCACCACCGGGCCCTCGTGGCGCGGCAGGGTGGCACGCAGGTCCTCGGCCCGGTCGCGGGTGGCGACGACGACCGTCACGTCGGGGTGCGGGGTGGCGGGGCTCACGGGGCGGACGCTAGCGGCGACACGCCGCAGCGGCG
>NZ_JAAALM010000258.1 GCF_009906395.1 Kineococcus indalonis | reverse complement strand
CCCGCCGCTCACCCGCCGGGCGCACCGGCCGCGCACCGGGGGCGCCCGCCGCCGGGTAGGGTCGGTGGGCGGTCCGCCGCGTCGGCGGCCCGGTGCACAGCAGTCCCAGTACAGGAGGCACGTCCGATGCAGACGGCAGAGATCCGTCGCCGGTGGCTCGACTTCTTCGAGCGCAAGGGTCACACCGTCGTCCCGAGCGCCTCGCTGGTGTCGAGCGACCCGAGCCTCATGTTCACCGTGGCCGGCATGGTGCCGTTCATCCCCTACCTGACCGCGCAGGTGCCCGCCCCGTACAAGCGGGCCACCAGCGTGCAGAAGTGCCTGCGGACCCTCGACATCGAGGAGGTCGGCAAGACCACCCGCCACGGCACGTTCTTCCAGATGAACGGCAACTTCTCCTTCGGCGACTACTTCAAGCGCGAGGCCATCGCCTTCGCCTGGGAGCTGCTGACCACCCCCGAGGCCGACGGCGGCCTGGGCTTCGACCCGCAGCGGCTGTGGACGACCGTCTACCTCGACGACGACGAGGCGTTCCAGCTCTGGCGCGAGGTCGGCGTGCCCGCCGAGCGCATCCAGCGCCGCGGCAAGGCCGACAACTACTGGAACACCGGCCAGCCCGGCCCCGGCGGGCCCTGCTCGGAGATCTACTTCGACCGCGGCCCCGAGTTCGGCGCCGACGGCGGCCCCGAGGCCGACGAGGACCGCTACCTGGAGATCTGGAACCTCGTCTTCATGCAGTACCAGCTCTCCGCGGTGCGCTCGAAGACCGACTTCGACGTCGCCGGCGAGCTGCCCGCCAAGAACATCGACACCGGCATGGGCCTGGAGCGCGTCGCGTTCCTCAAGCAGGGCGTCGACAACATGTACGAGATCGACGAGGTCCGCCCCGTCCTGGACCGCGCCGCCGAGCTGTCCGGCAAGCGCTACGGCGCCGTCCACGAGGACGACGTGCGCATGCGCGTGGTCGCCGACCACGTGCGCAGCGCCCTGATGCTCATCGGCGACGGCGTCACCCCCGGCAACGAGGGCGCCGGCTACGTGCTGCGCCGCCTGATCCGCCGCGCCGTGCGCGCGATGCGCCTGCTCGGCGTGGAGGAGCCGGCCCTGCCGCACCTGCTGCCGGCCTCCATGGAGGTCATGAGCGCCTCCTACCCGCAGCTGCGCACCGGCTTCGAGCGCATCGCCCGCGTCGCGTACGCCGAGGAGGAGGCGTTCCGGCGCACCCTGGTCTCCGGCACCGCGATCTTCGAGTCCGCGGTGGCGAGCACGAAGTCCTCCGGCGGCACCGCGCTGTCCGGCGAGCGCGCCTTCGCCCTGCACGACACCTACGGCTTCCCCATCGACCTCACCCTGGAGATGGCCGCCGAGGCGGGCGTCACCGTCGACGAGGCCGGCTTCCGCGCGCTCATGGCCGAGCAGGTCGGGCGCGCCAAGGCCGACGCGCGCGCCAAGAAGACCGGCGGGGTGGACCTGACGGTCTACCGCTCCGCCCTGGAGGGCCTCACCGGCCCGGTCGCCTTCACCGGCTACGAGCTCGCCGCCGGCGAGGCGCGCGTGTCGGTGCTGCTGCAGGGCGGGGTCAGCACCCCCTCCGCGCCGGCCGGCACCGACGTCGAGGTCGTCCTGGACCGCACGCCCTTCTACGCCGAGGGCGGCGGCCAGCTCGCCGACCACGGCACCATCACCACCGCCTCCGGCGCCGTCGTGGACGTCGTGGACGTCCAGCAGCCCGTCAAGGGCCTGTACGTGCACAAGGGCACCGTGCGCAGCGGCGAGCTCGTCGCCGGCGACGCCGCGCACGCCGCCGTCGACGCCGTGCGCCGCCGCGCGGTCAGCCGCGCCCACACCGCCACCCACCTGGTGCACCAGGTGGTGCGCGAGCACCTCGGCGACACCGCCACCCAGGCCGGCTCGGAGAACGCCCCCGGCCGGCTGCGCTTCGACTACTCCTCCGCCGCGCAGGTCCCCGCCGGGGTCGTGCGCGAGATCGAGGGCGTGGTCAACCAGCGCATCGCCGACGACCTCGAGGTCAGCGCGGCCGTCATGGACCGCGCCGCGGCGCTGGACTACGGCGCCATGGCCCTGTTCGGCGAGAAGTACGGCGACCGCGTGCGCGTGGTCACCATCGGCGAGGGCTGGTCCAAGGAGCTGTGCGGCGGCACGCACACCCTCACCTCCCAGCAGGTGGGGCTGGTCTCCATCGTCTCGGAGGGCTCCATCGGCTCCGGCGCGCGCCGCATCGAGGCGCTGGTGGGCACCGACGCCTACGACTTCCTCTCCCGCGAGCACCTGCTCGTCAGCAGGCTCACCGACGTCGTCAAGGCGCGCCCGGAGGAGCTGCCCGAGCGCGTCGGGCAGCTCGTCACGCGCCTGCGCGACGCGGAGAAGGAGATCGCCAAGCTGCGCGCCGGGCAGGTGCTGGCGCTCGCGCCGCAGCTGGCCTCCGGCGCGCAGGACGTCTTCGGCGTCAGCGTCGTCGCGCACGACGCCGGCGCCGCCTCCGCCGACGACCTGCGCACCCTGGCCCTGGACGTGCGCTCGCGACTGGGCGACGCCCGCCCCGTCGTGGTCGCCGTCGCCGGCGTCGCCAAGGAGCGCCCCGTGGTCGTCGTGGCCACCAACGAGGAGGCCCGGCGCTGGGGCGTGAAGGCCGGTGAGCTGGTGCGCGGGGCCGCCGGGACCCTCGGCGGCGGCGGCGGCGGCAAGGACGACGTGGCGCAGGGCGGCGGGCAGGACCCCGCCAAGGTCGCCGAGGCCCTGCGCGGCCTCAGCGACGCCGTGGGCCGTCGCGTCACCGGCTCCGCCTGAGCCGGGCGCGGACGCGGTGCGCGAGGGGGTCCGGATCGGCGTCGACGTGGGCAGCGTCCGCGTCGGCGTGGCGGCGTGCGACCCTGCCGGGGTGATCGCCTCCCCGGTGCGCACCCTCGCGCGGGACCCGGACGCCGACGCCGACGTGGCCGAGGTCGCCGCCGAGGTGCGCGAGCGCGGCGCCGTGGAGGTCGTCGTGGGCCTGCCGCTGTCGCTGGACGGCACCGAGGGGCCCGCGGCCTTGCGCGCCGTCGAGCACGCGCGCAAGATCGCTCTCGCCGTCGACCCCGTGCCGGTGCGCCTCGTGGACGAGCGCCTGAGCACCGTCGACGCCCACCGCGCCCTGCACGCCGCGGGCCGGCGGGAGAAGCAGTTCCGCGACGTCGTCGACCAGGCGGCCGCGGTGGTGCTGCTGCAGGCAGCCCTGGACGCCGAGCGCACCGGCGGCCGCGCACCCGGCCGGGTGCTGCCGGCCGCCGGGGCGCCGGGCCGCGAGACGCGGCGCAAGCCCAGGCACGGCAGGACCGCGCGCCCCGCCGGGGCGGGCGGGGGAGCGGGCGCCGGTGCGCGTCCCGACGCCACGGAGGGCCGAGAACGGTGATGGACCTGATGGACCTGCCCGGCACGCGCGAGCGGCGCCCGCGCCGCCGCCGGGGCCGCGTGCTCGTCGTGCTGCTCCTCGCGCTCGCCCTCGTCGGCGGCGGCACCTGGGCCGCCTGGGGGGCGCTGTCACCGGTGGTGGCGCGCCTGACCGACAGCGGCGACTTCGAGGGCGCCGGCGCCGGCACCGTCGACGTGAAGGTGGAGTCCGGCGACAGCGGGCGCGCCATCGGGCGCACCCTGCAGGGCGCGGGCGTGGTCAAGACCACCGACGCCTTCGTCTCCGCCGCCTCTGCCCAGCCGGGCATGGCGGGCATCCAGCCGGGCACCTACCGGCTGCGCAAGGAGATGTCCGCGGCCTCGGCCGTGTCGCTGCTGCTGGACCCCGCCTCCAAGGTCACCACCCGCCTCACCGTGCCCGAGGGGCTGCGCGTGAGCCAGGTGCTCGCCCTCGTCGGCGAGCAGACCCCCATCGCCGCCGAGGAGCTCGAGGCCGCCCTGCGCGACCCGGCCGCCCTGGGCCTGCCCGCCTCCGCGGGCGGCAACCCCGAGGGGTACCTCTTCCCCGCCACCTACGACGTCGACCCCGACGAGACGGCCGTGGAGCTGCTGCGCGCGATGGTCGAGCGCACCGCGCAGGCGCTGCGCGAGCTGGGCGTGCCGCCCGAGCGCGAGCACGAGGTCCTCGTGGCCGCGAGCATCGCGCAGAAGGAGGCCCGCACCCCCGAGGACATGGCGAAGGTGACGCAGGTCCTGGCCAACCGCATCGCCGACGGCATGAACCTGCAGCTGGACTCCACCGTCAGCTACGGCACCGGCGGCACCACCGTCACCACCACCGCCGAGCAGCGCGCCACCGACACGCCCTGGAACACGTACCTGCACCCGGGCCTGCCGGCCGGGCCGATCTCCAACCCCGGCGAGGACGCGCTGCGCGCGGCCGTGCACCCGGAGCCGGGCCCGTGGGTGTACTTCGTGACGGTGGACCTGGCGACGGGCGAGACCCGCTTCGCGACCACCGGCGCCGAGCACGCCGCCAACGTGGAGCTGTTCCGGCGGTACCTGCGGGAGCACCCGGAGACGCCGTGAGGGCAGCGGTCTGCGGCTCGCCCATCGCCCACTCCCTCTCCCCGGCGCTGCACCGCGCCGCCTACGCGGCGCTGGGCCTGGACGGCTGGGAGTACGGCGCCCTGGAGGTCGACGAGGACGGCCTGCCCGCCCTGGTGGCCTCCCTGGACGCCGGCTGGGCCGGGCTGAGCCTGACCATGCCGCTCAAGCGCGCCGTGCTGCCGCTGGTGGACGAGGTCGACGCCTTCGCCCGCGCGGTCGGCGCCGTGAACACCGTCGTCGTCACCCCCCGCCAGGACGCCCCCGCCGCCGGCCGCGCCGGGGTCCGCCTGCGCGCGGAGAACACCGACGTGCACGGCGTCGTCGCCGCGCTGGCCGAGGCGGGGGCCACCCGGGTGCACCGCGGCGCCGTCGTCGGCGGCGGCGCCACGGCCCGCTCCGCGCTGGTGGCCCTGCTGCGCGCCGGCTGCCCGCGGCCGGTGGCCGTGGTGCGCAGCCCCGAGCGCGCCGGGCAGCTGCGCACCGTCGCCGAGCGCGTCGGCGGCGAGGTGGAGGTGCGCGACTGGTCCCGGCTGCGCACCGTGCTGGAGGCGGAGGTCGTGGTCTCCACCGTGCCGGCCGGCGCCTCGCGGGACGTGGCCGACGTCCTGGCCCCGGCCGCCGCCCCCGGCGGCGCGCGCCCCGCCCCGCTGCTGCTCGACGTGGTCTACGCCCCGTGGCCGACCCCGCTGGCCGGCGCGTGGCCCGGCCCGGTGGTCGGCGGCTTCGAGATGCTGCTGCACCAGGGCGCGGCGCAGGTGGAGCTGATGACCGGCAGGCGCGCGCCGCTGGCGGCGATGCGCGAGGCCGGGCTGGCGCAGCTGCGGGCGCGCGCGCAGGCGTGAAGCCCCCGGCGCGGGGGGTGCCCGCCGTGAGGGCGCTCCCGCGGCGCCGGCGGCGCGCTCACCCGAACGGCTGACGCTGCCCGGCGCCGCCGCCGCCGCCTCAAGAGCACCCCCTCCTCCGCCGACACGGTGGGGACGGTGTCGACCGACGACGCCGCCGCGCGCCGGGGCGGGCGCCGTCGAGGGGAGCGAGATGAACGACGCGGGTGCCGCTGGCCGGCCCGTCGACCCGTACGTGCCGGTGAACCTGCGCCCCCAGGGCGCGGCGGACGAGCACGGCGACCGCTACGGCGTGGCCCCGCGCCGCGACGTCAGCGCGCTGCTGGCCCGGCTCACCGCCGACGCCCCCGCCGAGGTCCCCGCAC
>NZ_JAAALM010000257.1 GCF_009906395.1 Kineococcus indalonis | reverse complement strand
ACGCGCGCCCCGGCGGCTTCCCCGTCGTCGGCGTCGTCGGCGGCGGCCAGCTGGCCCGCATGATGCAGCCGGCCGCGGTCGCCCTGGGCCTGCGGCTGCGGGTGCTGGCCGAGGGGCCCGGCGTCAGCGCCGCCCAGGTCGTCGCCGACGCCCCCGTCGGCGCGGCCGACGACCTCGACGCGCTGCGCGCCTTCGCCGCCGGGTGCGACGCGGTGACCTTCGACCACGAGCACGTGCCCGGCGAGGGGCTGCGGGCGATGGCGGAGCTGACGAGCGTGCAGCCCGGCGCCGAGGCCCTCGTGCACGCCCAGGACAAGCTCGTCATGCGCGAGCGCCTCACCGCGCTGGGGGTGCCCTGCCCGCGCTGGGCGGCGGTGGCCGGGCGCGCCGACGTGGAGGCCTTCGCCGCCGGCGCCGGCTGGCCGGTGGTGCTGAAGACCCCGCGCGGCGGCTACGACGGCAAGGGCGTGCTCGTGCTCGACGGGCCCGGCGACGCCGGCTGGGCCACCGCCGACGCCTGGTTCGCCGACTGGGCCGGGCGCGGGCCGCTGCTGGCCGAGGAGCACGTCGCCTTCACCCGCGAGCTGGCCGCCCTGGTCGCCCGCAGCCCCTCCGGGCAGGCGGCGGCCTGGCCGGTGGTGGAGACCGTGCAGCGGCGCGGGGTGTGCCACGAGGTCACCGCCCCCGCCCCGGACCTGGACCCCGACCTGGCCGCGCACCTGACGGACGTGGCCCTGCGCATCGCCGGCGGCCTGGGGGTCACCGGCGTGCTGGCGGTGGAGGTCTTCGAGGTCGAGCGCGGCGGGCGCCGCGAGGTGCTCGTCAACGAGCTGGCGATGCGCCCGCACAACTCCGGGCACTGGAGCATCGACGGCTCGGTGACCAGCCAGTTCGAGCAGCACCTGCGCGCCGTGCTGGACCTGCCGCTGGGGGGCACCTCCGCGCGCGCGCCGTGGACGGTGATGGTCAACGTGCTGGGCCCGGAGCGCACGCAGGAGCGGCACGCGGACCTGTACCGCTCCTACCTGCACGTCATGGCGCACGACCCGGGTGCCAAGGTGCACCTGTACGGCAAGGAGCAGCGGCCCGGCCGCAAGCTCGGCCACGTCACCGTCTTCGGGGACGACCTGGACACCGTCCGCGCGCGTGCCCGGCACGCCGCGGCCTTCATCGCGGGGGAGATCGACGAGTGAGCGCACCGGTGGTCGGCCTGGTCATGGGATCGGACTCCGACTGGCCCGTCATGGAGGAGGCGGCCAAGGCCCTGGAGGAGTTCGGCATCGCGCACGAGGTGGACGTCGTCTCCGCGCACCGCATGCCGCACGACATGGTGGCCTGGGGCGCCTCCGCCGCGCAGCGCGGCCTGCGCGTGGTCGTCGCCGGCGCCGGCGGGGCCGCGCACCTGCCGGGGATGCTCGCCAGCGTCACCCCGCTGCCCGTCATCGGCGTGCCCGTGCCGCTGCGGCACCTGGACGGGATGGACTCGCTGCTGTCCATCGTGCAGATGCCCTCGGGCGTGCCGGTGGCCACCGTCTCCATCGGCGGCGCCCGCAACGCCGGCCTGCTCGCGGTGCGGATCCTCGCCGCCACCGACGAGGCGCTGCGCGAGCGGGTCGTGGAGTTCCAGGAGTCGCTGCGCCAGGGCGCGGTGGACAAGGGGGAGAAGCTGCGCGCCCGCGCGCGGCGCACCGGCACCGGCTTCGGGGCCTGAGGTCGTGGGCGGCGCCGCGCAGCTGGTCACCGGCTCGCACCGCGTCGACGGCCACGACGTGCACGAGCACGTCCTGACCGTCCCGCTGGACCGCACCGGCGCCGAGCCGGGCACGGTGGAGGTCTTCGCCCGCGAGTACGTGCGCACCGGGCGCGCGGACCGCCCCCGCCTGGTGTTCCTCCAGGGCGGGCCCGGCCACCCCTCCCCGCGCCCCGACGTCGTGGGCGGCTGGCTGGACCGGGCCCTGGAGGAGTTCCGCGTCGTGCTGCTCGACCAGCGCGGCACCGGGCGCTCCACGCCGCTGGACGCGCAGTCCCTGGGCGAGGTCGGCGCCGCGGCCGCGCAGGCCCGGCACCTGGCGCACTTCCGCGCCGACGCGATCGTCGCCGACGCCGAGGCGCTGCGCCGGGCGCTGCAGGGCGAGGAGCCGTGGTGGGCGCTGGGGCAGAGCTTCGGCGGCTTCGTGCTCACCTGCTACCTCTCGCAGGCCCCGCACGGCCTGGCCGGCGCGCTGGTCACCGCCGGCCTGCCGGGCCTGCGCACCGGCGCCGACGACGTGTACCGCGCCACCTACGCGCTCACCGCGCGGCGCAACCGCGAGTTCTTCGCCCGCTACCCGCGCGACGAGGCCGTCGCCCGTGCGGTGGCCGCGCACCTGGACGGCGAGGAGGAGCTGCTGCCCACCGGCGAGCGCCTCAGCTCCCGCCGCTTCCGCACCCTGGGCGCCGCGCTGGGCCAGCAGTCCGGGTTCGACGCGCTGCACTTCGCCCTGGAGGACCCCTTCACCACCGTGCGCGGCGCGCGGCGGCTGCGCACCCGGTTCCTGCTGGAGGCCGGCCGGCGCCTGTCGTTCGCGGCGCACCCGCTGTACGCGGTGCTGCACGAGAGCATCTACGCGCAGGGCCCGCTCACCGGCGCCACCGCCTGGTCCGCGCACCGGGTGCGCGGGGAGCTGGAGGAGTTCTCCCTCGACGCGCCCGCCGGCGCGCCGTTCCGCTTCACCGGCGAGCACGTGTACCCCTGGCAGTTCGAGGAGGACCCCGCGCTGGTGCCGCTGCGCGGGGCCGCGGACCTGCTCGCCGCCCGCGAGGACCTCCCCGCGCTGTACGACCCGGACGTGCTGGCCGCCAACGAGGTGCCCGTGGCCGCCGCGGTGTACGTCGACGACATGTTCGTCCCGTACGCGCTCAGCCGGGAGACCGCGCGCGCGGTGCGCGGCGCACGCACGTTCGTCACCAACGAGTACCAGCACGACGGCCTGCGCATGGACGGCAAGCGCCTGCTGGAGGTGCTGCTGGAGCTGGTCCGCCGCTGAGCCGGCCCGCGCGCCGGCCGGGCCGACCGCCCGCGCGGGCCCGGCGTCCAGCAGGATGTCGCACGTGCCCAGCACCGACGCGCCCGCGCAGCTCACCGTCACCGCCACCGACGGCACCCGGCTCGCCACCTACTCCTGGGGGGAGCCGGACGCGCCCGCCGTGGTCGCCGTGCACGGCTTCGCCTCCAGCGCGACGGCGAACTTCGCGCAGACGGGCTGGACGCGCGACCTCGTGCGCGCCGGGTTCCGCGTCCTGGCCCTCGACCAGCGCGGCCACGGCGCCAGCGACGGCCCGCACGACCCGCGCGCCTACGGCCTGGACCTGCTCGTCGCCGACGTCATCGCCGCCCTGGACGCCCACGGCGTGCAGCGGGCCCACTACGTCGGCTACTCCCTGGGCGCCCGCGTCGGCTGGCAGGCCGCGCTGCAGGTGCCCGACCGCATCGCCAGCGCGGTGCTCGGCGGGATCCCCGACGGCGAGCCCCTGCAGCGCTTCGACCTGGAGCAGGCCCGCGCCCACCTCGAGGACGGCGCGGAGGTCACCGACCGCATCACCGCCGCCTACCTGACGATGGCGGAGTCGATCGCGGGCAACGACCTGCGCGCCCTGATCGCCCTGGTGGAGGGGATGCGCGGCAGCGGGCAGCCCGACGCGGGCGACCCGCCGCGCCAGCCGCTGCTGTTCGCCACCGGCAGCGAGGACGGCATCCTGGAGCGCTCGCGCCGCCTGGCCGCCGCCGTCCCGCAGGGCTCCTTCTTCGAGATCCCCGGCCGGCACCACTTCAACGCCCCCACCTCCCGGCACTTCCGCACCGCGGCCATCGACTTCCTCACCGAGCTGCCCACCGCGGCCCCCGCCGCCGCGCCGGCGCGCGCCGTGCCGCCGGAGCTGGCGCGCTCCTGGCTGCTCGTCTCCGCGCTGGAGGAGGACCTCGACGCCGCCTGGCGCGCCGGCGCCGACCAGCTCGTGCTCGACCTGGAGGACGGCGTCGACCCCTCCCTGAAGGACGCGGCCCGCGCGGTCGTCGTGGAGCGGCTCTCCGGCGGGCGCCGGGCGTGGGTGCGCGTCAACGGCCGCGCCAGCGAGCACTGGCGGCGCGACGTGGACGCCCTGCGCGGGCTGCCCGGGCTGGCGGGGGTGTGGCTGTCCAAGACGGAGTCCGGCACGCAGGTCACCGAGACCGCCGACCGCCTCGGCGGCGACGTGCCCGTCGTCGCGCTCGTGGAGTCCGCGCTCGGCGTGGAGGAGGCCGTGGGCACCGCCCGCGCCCGCGGCTGCTTCCGCCTGGCCTTCGGCAGCGCCGACTACCGCCTGGACACCGCCACCGGCGCCGGGGAGGTGGCCATGGGCTACCCCCGCTCGCGCCTGGTCGTGGCCAGCCGCATCGGCGGGCTGCCCGGGCCGGTCGACGGGCCCACGCTGGGCACCGGCCACGCCGCGCTGCGCGAGGCCGCCGAGGCGGCCGCGCAGCTGGGCCTGACCGGCAAGCTGTGCCTGGAGGCCGGTCAGGTCGACGTCGTCAACGAGGCGCTCAGCCCCACCCGCACCGACGTCGCGTGGGCGCGGCGCTTCCTGGCCGACTTCGACGCCCGCGGTCGCAAGGTGCGCGACAGCGGCGACCTGCCGCGCCTGGGCCGCGCCGAGCGCATCGAGCGCCTGGCGCGCGCCTTCGGCGTCGAGCCGCGCTGAACGCGCCCGGGGCCGGTGGGCTCAGGCGCCGCTGAGCGAGCGCAGCGCCTGCGTGTCGTCGCGCTCGAGGTCGCCGAACATCTCCAGCGCCCGCTCGGTGTCCCACTTCACGGCCGTGCCGGAGGAGGTGCGGTAGCTCGGGTCCGCCACCGGCACGGTCATGGAGACCCCGTCCGCGCCGGTCGCCGAGCGCATGCCCGTCGCGAAGCGCAGGATGTCCGCCATCGAGGCGTCCTCGTCCACGGCGACCGCGCCGCCGCCGGCCGCGGCCAGCGGGAAGGAGCGGAACGGGTTGAGCAGGGTCACCGGGCTGGACGCCTTCGCCACGATCGCCGCCAGCAGCTCGCGCTGCCGGTTCGCCCGGCCCAGGTCGCCCAGGGGGTCGGAGTAGCGGTAGCGCGCGTACCCCAGGGCGGTGGCGCCGTCCATCGACTGGCAGCCGGCGGGGATGTCCAGGCCCGCGCGCACGTCCTGCACCGCCTGCGCCGGGCACATCTCCACCCCGCCGACGGCGTCGACGATGCGGGCGAACCCGGCGAAGCCGGTCTCGACGTAGTGGTCCACCCGCAGCCCGGAGACCTCCTCCACGGTCTGCGTCAGCAGCGGCGCACCGCCGATCGAGAACGCGGCGTTGATCTTGCTGGAGCCGTGGCCGGGGATGGGCACGTAGGAGTCGCGCGGGATGCTGATGAGCGCCGAGGGCCCCGACCGCGGCACGTGCAGCAGCATGATCGTGTCGGTGCGCCGGCCGAGGATGTCGTCGCCGCCGGCGGAGTACTCCGCGATCTCCTCCGCGCTCATCCCGTCGCGCGAGTCGCTGCCCACGATGAGGTAGGTGGTGCCCGGGGTGGCCGCGGGGCGCTCGCCGGTGGAGGCGGCGGCCACGTGCCGCACCGCGGACCAGCCGCGCCAGCCCAGCGCCAGCGGGTAGCCCACGGCCAGCGCGACGACCAGCAGCAGCACCAGCAGGGTGCGGCGGCGGCGCTGCGCGGCGCTGCGGCGCCGCGGCGCCCGCGGCGGGGGGCCACCGGGCC
>NZ_JAAALM010000256.1 GCF_009906395.1 Kineococcus indalonis | reverse complement strand
GTCGCCGCCCGCGCCCGCCGCGGGCGCACCGTGCGCGCCGGGCGCGGCGACGCGCTGAGCCTGCGGGTGGACGGGCGCACCGTGAGCGCGTGCCTGCTGCTGCTGGCGGCCGCGGCGGGCGTCGGCGCGCTGAGCCTGACCACCGGCGACTACCCCGTCGGCGTGGCCGACGTGCTGCGCACCCTGGCCGGGCACGGCGAGCGCGCCCAGGAGTTCATCGTCCTGGGCCTGCGCCTGCCCCGGCTGGTCACCGGCCTGCTCGTGGGCGTCGCGCTCGGCGTGGCCGGCGCCGTCTTCCAGCTCGTCACCCGCAACCCGCTGGGCAGCCCCGACGTCATCGGCTTCACCCACGGCGCGGTCACCGGCGCGCTGGTCGTGATGCTCGTGCTCGGCGGCACCGGCGCCGACGTGCCGCTGGGCGCCGTGGCCGGCGGCTTCGCCAGCGCCGTGCTGGTCTACCTGCTCTCGCGCCGCGGCGGCGTGCACGGCTACCGGATCATCCTCGTCGGCATCGGGGTCACCGCGGTGCTGCAGGCGGTGAACAACTACCTGCTCACCCGCGCCGAGGTGCAGGAGGCCCAGGCGGCGCAGGTGTGGATCACCGGCAGCCTCAACGGCCGCGGCTGGGAGCAGGCCGCGCCGCTGGGGGCCGGGCTGGCGGTGGTGGTGCCCGCGCTGCTGCTGGCCGGCCGCGCGCTGGGGGTGCTGGACCTGGGCGACGACGCCGCGCGCGCCCTGGGGGTGCGGGTGGACCGGGTGCGCCTGGTCGTGCTGGCGCTGGCCGTGGTGGCCACCGCCCTGGCCGCGACGGCCGCCGGGCCGGTGACGTTCGTGGCGCTGGCCGCCCCGCAGGTCGCCCGCCGCCTGACCGGGGCGGTCGGCCCGGGCCTGGTGGCCGCCGGCCTGACCGGCGCCCTGCTCGTCGTCGTCAGCGACTTCGCCGCGCAGCGCCTGTTCGCCCCCACCCAGCTGCCCGTGGGCGTCGTCACCGGCGCCGTGGGCGGGCTGTACCTGGCGTTCCTGCTCGTCGGGCAGTGGCGCCGCGGGCGCGGCTGACCCGCCCCGCAGCACGACCGAGCACCCGCAGCACCCGCAGCACCCGCAGCACCCGCAGCACCCGCAGCACCCGCAGCACCCGCGACACGAGACGAGGACGAGGCAGCAGTGGCGTCGAAGCGCGCGCGCACCAGCGCCGGGGCGGTCCCCGGCACCCCCGCCGGCAACCGGCTGCGCGGTGAGGACCTGACGCTCGCCTACGGCGAGCGCACCATCGCCCGCGGCCTGGGCATCGAGGTGCCCGACGGCTCCTTCACCGTCGTCATCGGCCCCAACGCCTGCGGCAAGTCCACCCTGCTGCGCGCGCTGGCGCGCATGCTCACCCCCGAGCAGGGCCACGTCTACCTCGACGGCTCGGTCATCCAGTCGCTGCCCAGCAAGGAGGTGGCGCGCCGGCTGGGGCTGCTGCCGCAGAGCGCCACCGCCCCCGACGGCATCACCGTCGCCGACCTCGTCGCCCGCGGGCGCTTCCCGCACCAGAAGCTGCTGCGGCAGTGGACGCGCGAGGACGAGCGCGCCGTGGACGCCGCGATGGCCGCCACGCAGGTGCTCGAGCTCGCCGACCGCGGCGTGGACGAGCTGTCCGGCGGGCAGCGCCAGCGCGTGTGGATCGCCATGGCGCTGGCGCAGGAGACGCCGCTGCTGCTGCTGGACGAGCCCACCACCTACCTCGACATCGCCCACCAGATCGAGGTCCTGGACCTGTGCGCGCAGCTGCACGAGGAGCAGGGCCGCACCCTCGTGGCGGTGCTGCACGACCTCAACCACGCCTGCCGCTACGCCACCCACCTGGTGGCGCTGAAGGAGGGGCGCGTGGTGGCCGAGGGCGAGCCCTCGCGGATCGTCACCGCCGAGCTCGTCGAGGAGGTCTTCGGCCTGCCGTGCGTGGTGGTGCCCGACCCGGAGACCGGCACCCCGCTGGTCGTGCCGCGGGCGCGCTCCGGGCGCGGTCCGCGCGCGGTGGCCGTCTGAGCCGGGCGGGGGCCGCGCGCGCGGCGGCAGTAGCGTGGGCGACGTGCCCGAAGCCGTGACACCCGCGCCGTCCGCCGGGCCCCGCGCCGGCAAGCGACTGGGGCTGGTGGTCCACCCCACGCGGGACGTGACCGCGCAGGTGTCGCTGGTGCTGGACTGGGCCCGCGGGCACGGCGACGAGGTGCTGGGCCTGCGCTCGGACGCGGTGCGCCTGGGCGCGCGCCGCGACGAGGTGGTGCTGGTGGGCGAGGAGGAGTTCGCGCGCACCGCGGACGCCGTCGTCAGCCTCGGCGGGGACGGCACCATGCTCGGCGCGCTGCGCCTGGTGGTCGGCCGGCGCATCCCCGTGCTGGGGGTGAACCTGGGCCACCTGGGCTTCCTGGTGGAGCTGGAGCCGCGCGAGCTGCCGGCGGCGCTGGCGCGGATCACCGCCGGGGACTTCACCGTCGAGCCGCACCTGTGCCTGCGGCTGAGCGCGCCCGGGCACGAGGCGGTGGCCTTCAACGACGTGGCGCTGGCCCGCACGCCCGGCCGCGGCGCCGTGGTGGCCGCCCTGTCGGTGGCCGACCAGCGCATCGGCTACCTGCGCGGCGACGCGGTCGTGCTGGCCACCCCCACCGGCTCCACCGCCTACAGCTACGCCGCCGGCGGGCCGGTCGTCTCCCCCGGCGCCGACGCCCTCGTGGTCACCCCCGTGGCGCCGATGTCGGGCATCGGGCGGCCCATCGTGCTCGGCGTGGACGAGCCGGTGCGCCTGGAGCTGCTGGAGTCCTCCGGGCCGCCCGTGCTGGAGGTCGACGGCATCGCCTCCGGCGAGCTGGCCGTGGGCTCGGTGGTGGAGGTGCGCGCCGAGCGCGACGCCGGGCACGTCATCCGCCTGGACTCCGGCCACCACGGCCGGCGCTCGCGGGTGAAGCTGAGCCTGCTGGACCTGCCGCTGCTGCCCGACGAGATGCTCGAGCTGGTGCCGGAGGGGGTGCGCCGGCACGAGGCGCCCCGGAACGCGGAGGAGCGGCCCCGCTGACGCGGGACCGCTCCTCCGGGCCGCGACGCCCGCGGGGCCGCCGGGCTCAGGGCGCGGTGGTCGGCAGGCCGCTCGGCGCCGGGGCCGCCGCCTCCTCCTCGTCGCCGCCCGTGGGCGAGGGGGCGCTGCGCTCCTCGCGCTCGGAGCCCTCGCCGCCGGCCGGGCCGCCGGTGGACGTCGCGGTGGCGCCGCCGTCGGAGGAGCGGGTCGCCGTGGCGGTGGAGCTGCTGCGCGCGGTCGGCGACGTGGTGGACGTGGCGGTCGACGTCGCGGTGGAGGTGGCGGTGGACGTGGCCCCCTCCGAGGACGGCTCCGTCGGCGACGCGCTCGCCCCGTCGGTGCTCTCCGTCGCGGTGGCCGTCGCCCCGTCGGTGGGCGCGCCGGTGACCGTCGGCTCCGGGGTGGCGGTCGCCGGGGGGATCGTGGTGCCGAGGATGCTGCGCTGCTCGGTGCTCTGCGCGCCCCCCTGCCGCTCGGCGGCGACGCTGCGCCCGGACAGCTGCTCGTAGCCGAAGATCCCCACCACGGAGATGCCGAAGGCCAGCACGCCCAGCAGCACGACGTGCGCGGGGCGGATGCGCCGGCGCCGCGGCGGGACCGGCTCGCCCTCGCCGGCGGGCACCGGCGGCAGCTGCGTCGTCTCGTCCGGGTCGCCGGCGGGCACCGGCGGGTCGGTGCGCTCGGGGTGCTCGTCCTGCGGGGCGGGCACCGGCGAGGGGTTCGAGGGGTCGTGGCGGCGCTCGCGCGCGCGGCGCGCGGCGTCGGCCAGCCGCTGGCTGCTCACCGTGAGGTAGTGGTTGTAGATCGCCGCCGCGGTGGAGGCCGCGATGCTGCCGACCGCGGCACCGAGCAGGGTGCCGAAGGGGCCGAGGCTCTTCAGGCCGGCGAGGATGAACGCCGACGTGACGGCCGCGAGGGCGCCGCCGGCGATCTGCAGCCAGTTGATCGTGAGTCGGGTGCGCTCGGGGGTCTGTTCGCTCATGCCGCCACCCATGGTCGCACCCGGCGCGCCGGGTGCCCGACCGTGCGGGCACCGGTGGGCGGGAGAGCCTGTGAAGCTCTGGTGGACGCGGGCGCGGGGGCCGCGCGCCCGCCCGCGGTGGCCGCGCGCGGGCGCCTCCGCCACAGTGTCGCCATGACGATCCTCGTGCAGGACCTGAACCAGTGGAAGGGCGCGGCCGTCACCGACGTGACCGACCAGAAGATCGGGACGCTGGCGTCCGTGTACGTCGACGCCGCCACCGACGAGTGGCTGTTCGCCGCGGTGGAGACGGGTCTGGTGGGGTTCAAGAAGGTGGTCATGGTGCCGCTGGACCAGGCCGCCGTGGGCCGGCACGACCTGCGGGTCGCCTTCCCCAAGGAGACGGTGAAGGCCGCCCCGGAGTTCGGCACCGACGAGGAGCTCGGCCCGGACGACGAGCCGCGCATCTACGCCCACTACGGCATGACGTACACCCCGGCGGACACGCCCAGCGGGCGGCGGCTGGCGCGGCGCTGAGCGCGCCGGCCCCTCCCCCGGGCCCCGGCCCGCGCGCGCCGGCCCGGCGCGCCCGCCTCAGGTGCGGGCGCGCTGGGTGGCGTCGCTGACCTCCCCGACGAGCTCCTCGATGACGTCCTCGAGGAAGACCACGCCGGTGACCCGCCCGCGCTCGTCGACGACGCGGGCGAGGTGGGCGCCGCTGCGGCGCATGGCCGCCAGGGCGTCCTCGACCTCCTCACCGGCGCCGAGGGTGCCCAGCTGCCGGATGCGCTTCTCCGGCACCGGCTCGGTGTAGCGCTCGTCGTCGGCGTACAGCAGGTCCTTCAGGTGCAGGTAGCCGTGCAGGTCGCCGGCGGCGTCCAGGACGGGGAAGCGGCTGAAGCCGGTGCGCGCCACCAGCGCCTCCACGTCGGCGGGCGTGGCGCCCACGGACACCGTGCGCAGGTCCGCCAGGGGCACCGCGATCTCCCCGACGCTGCGGTCGGAGAACTCCAGCGCCCCGGAGACCAGCCCGTGGGAGTCGTCCAGGGTGCCCTCGCGCCGGCTCTCCGCGACGATCGACTGCACCTCCTCCACGGTGAAGGCGCTGGCGACCTCGTCCTTGGGCTCCACGCCCAGCAGGCGCAGGATCGCGTTGGTCAGGCCGTTGAGGGCGCGGATGAGCGGGCCGATGACCCGACCGATCGCCAGCAGCGGCGGGGCCAGCAGCAGCACGGCGCGGTCCGGGCCGGCGATGCTGAGGTTCTTCGGGATCATCTCGCCGACCACGACGTGCAGGTACACCACGACGGTCAGGGCGAGGACGACCGCCACGGGGTGCACGAGGGCGTGCGGCACGTGCACCGCCTCGAAGAGCGGTTCGAGCAGGTGCGCGAGCGCCGGCTCGGCGACGGCGCCCAGGCCCAGCGAGCACAGGGTCACGCCCAGCTGGCAGGCGGCCAGCATCAGCGAGACGTGCTCCATGGCGGACAGCGCCGAGCGGGCGCGGGCGCTGGTGGCGGCCAGCGGCTCGATCTGGCTGCGCCGCGCGGACAGCACGGCGAACTCGGCACCGACGAAGAAGGCGTTGCCGAGCAGCAGCAGCACGCCCACCAGCAGGGAGGCCCCGGTGCTCACGGGCGCCCCCCGGTGCTCGTGCCGCCGGCCCGGGACGCGGCGTGCGCCCCGGCGTGCTCGCGGGGGCGCTCGCGCTCGGGGGCGGCACCGGGCCGGCGCCGCCCCGCGCCGGCGGTCTCCGTGAGGTCCACGGCGCCCGCGGCGGT
>NZ_JAAALM010000255.1 GCF_009906395.1 Kineococcus indalonis | reverse complement strand
GCCGTCACCCGCACGCACCACGCCCGCCCCCCCACCGCGGGAGCCGTGCAGGGGCGGGCGTGGTGCGTGCGGGTGACGGCGGCGCGCTCGCGGCGGGGCGCGCCGGCGCGTGCGGCAGGATGGTCGCCCGTGGCCGAGCTGGTGTTCTTCTCCGGGACGATGGACTGCGGGAAGTCCACGCTCGCGCTCCAGGTGGACCACAACCACCGCGTGCAGGGCCGGCACGGGCTGCTGTTCACCCGCTTCGACCGCTCCGGCGAGGCCGTCGTCTCCAGCCGCATCGGCCTGGCCCGCCCCGCGCTGGAGGTCGCCGAGGGCACCGACCTGTGGGCCGAGGTCTCGCACCACCACCGCCGCCGGCGCGTGGACTACGTCGTGTGCGACGAGGCGCAGTTCTACTCCCCCGAGCAGGTCGAGCAGCTCGCCCGCCTCGTCGACGACCTGGGCATCGACGTCTTCGCGTTCGGCATCACCAGCGACTTCCGCACCCGGCTGTTCCCCGGCAGCGCCCGGCTGATCGAGCTGGCCGACCGGGTGCAGGTGCCGCAGGTGGAGGCGCTGTGCTGGTGCGGGGCGCGCGCCACCCACAACGCCCGCACCGTCGACGGCGTCATGGTCGTCGCCGGCGAGCAGGTCGTGGTCGGCGACGTGGCCCAGCCGGAGGGGACGCTGGACGTCGGACCGGTGGGCACCATCGCCTACGAGGTGCTGTGCCGCCGGCACCACGTGCGCCGCCAGACCGCCGCGGTCGCCGCCGCGCAGGGCCTGCCCGGCGCGCCCGCCGGGGACGACGCCCCCGCCGACGCACCCGCCGGCGCACCCGCCGGCGCACCCGGAGGGGTCGTGGACGTGCGCGGGCAGCGCCTCAGCGGCGCGAGCGCGCCAGCAGCCCCGCGGTGAGCGCCGCCGCCCCGGCCGCGGCACCGCCCAGGGTGCGCCGGTGCCGCAGCGCCCACACCTGCGGGCTGCGCGCGCGGGAGCGCTCGTCGAACGGCCCGCGCGCGCCGTGGTCGCCGGGCACCGGCTGCTCCAGGTAGTCGCCCACCATGGCGCTGCGGGGCTGGTCGCTCTGCTGCCCGTCCACGCCGGTGCGGGCCAGGTAGCGGTCCAGCACCGGGCCGAGGACGTAGTTGCCCAGGACGGTGGCGACGGTGGAGCCCCCCACCCAGGTGGTGCGCCGCGGCCGGTCCACGACGTCGCCGACGACGCGCGCGCACAGCTCCGGCTGGTAGATCGGCGCCACCGGCTGCGGGTGCTGCGGCAGCGCCGAGCGCACCCACCCGAACTGCGTGGTGTTCATCCCCGGCATGTGGACGGTGGACACGGTCACGGAGCTGCCCTCGTGCAGCAGCTCGGTGGTGACGCTCTCGGTGAAGCCCCGGATGGCGTGCTTGGCGCCGCAGTACGCCGACTGCAGCGGGATGCCGCGGTACGCCAGCGCGGAACCGACCTGCACGATGCGGCCGCGGTCGCGCGGGCGCATGCGCGCCAGGGCGGCGCGGGTGCCGTTGACGTACCCGAAGTAGGTGGTGGCGGTGGCACGGGCGTAGTCGTCGGGGTCGACGTCCCAGAACGCCGCGAACACGCTGGCCATCGCGTCGTTCACCCACACCTCCACCGGGCCCAGCTCGGCCTCCACGCGGGAGGCGGCGGCCTCGACGGCGCGGTGGTCGGCGACGTCGCACACCACGCCCAGGCCGCGGCGGCCGCGGGCGGCGACGTCGGCGACGGCACCGGCCAGGCCGTCGCGGCCGCGGGCCAGGGCGGCGACGTCCCAGCCGCGCTCGGCGAGCTCGCGCACCACCGCGCGGCCCAGCCCCGCGGAACCGCCGGTGACCACGGCCACGCCGCGGGACGAGGGCGCGGCGCCCAGGGAACGCAGGTCGTCGTCGCCGGTGCCGTCACCGGTGCCGACGGCGGGGCCGGTGCTGCCGGCGCTGGGGGTGCTCACCGGTCCTCCTCGGGTCTCGCGGGCGCGGTGGGCCCGCGCCGGTCCCCCCAGCCTCGCGCAGAGCGGCCCGGCGCGCCCGGCGGCGGGGCGCTGCGCGCGGGGAGGGGTGCGCGGGCGCGCCAGGGTCGCGCCCGCGCCCGCGGCGGGACAGGATGCCCGCATGGACGAGCAGGACATCCACGACCGCATCAACGCGCTCGTCGAGCGCGAGCACGCGCTGCGCGCCGCGCTGGCCGACGGCCGGCTCTCGGCGCAGGAGGAGCACGCCGAGCTGAAGGACGCCGAGCAGAAGCTGGACCAGCTCTGGGACCTGCTGCGCCAGCGCGAGGCCAAGCGCAACGCGGGGCTGGACCCCGACGAGGCCGGTGAGCGGCCCGTCAGCGAGGTGGAGGGCTACCGGCAGTAGGGCTCCCGGCAGCAGGGCTCCCGGCAGCAGGGCCCCCGGCAGCAGGGCTCCCGGCAGCAGGGCCCCCGGCAGCAGGGCTCCCGGGGGGCGCGTCCAGCTCCACGTCGACGCGCAGCTCCCCGGCGGCGGTGGCGTCCAGCAGGACCGGCACGTCCAGGGCGCGGCGGTGCAGGTGGCACGCCGCGCCCGCCGCCCCGCCGGCGTCGCAGGTGGCGACCTGCACGTCCAGGTGCAGGACACCGCGGGCGGGAGCCGCGGCCAGCCGCAGCTCGCGGCCCAGGCCGGGACCGGCGCCGGCGCCGCTCTCCAGCAGCTGCGGCGGGTCGGCGCGCACGTCGAGCACGGCGGCCGCGCCGGAGCGCCCGTCGAGCTCCTGGCCCGCGGGCGCGCCCACGTCCACGGCCAGCCGCACCGGCCCGGGCGGCAGCAGCACCGGCACGCGGCGCTCGCGGCCCGCGCCGGGGCGCGCGCGCAGCACCTCCGGCAGCGGCAGGCGGCTGAGGCGGTGCGCGGCGGACTCCACCACCACGAGCGCGCCCTCGCCCGCCGGCGCCCCGCCCGGCTCGTCGAGGACGAGGACGTCGACGGGTTCGGCCAGGCCGTGCAGCAGGGTGGAGACGCGGCCGGTGGCCGGGTCGAAGCGGCGCACGGCCCCGTTGTAGGTGTCCGCCACGAGCACCGAGCCGTCGGGCGCCACCGCCACCCCCAGCGGGTGCTGGAGCAGCGCCACCTCCTCGCCGCCCGCACCCCCCGCGCCGTCCCCGGGCGCCGAGCCGGGACCGTCCCGGAACCCGAACTCGAACAGGCCCTGCCCGGCGGCGGTGGTCACGACGTGCCCGGGCCGGGCGACGGGGGCGGCGTTGGCCATCCGCCCGTCGGTGACGACGGGCACCGAGCGGTCCGGCGGGCCGGTGCGCCGCAGCGCGCGCAGCGCGGAGGTCTCCGCGTCCACGAACCACGCCAGCTCCCCGGCGGAGCTGCGCTGCACCGCGACCCCGGACGGCTGGGCCAGCCACGCCGACTCCGCCGGGCCGTCGCGCAGGCCCTCGGCGGTGGTGCCGGCGAGGACCCGCACCACGCCGCGGGCCGGCTCGGCGGCCGGCTCGAACGCCCACAGCTGGTGGTGCCCGGCCATCGCGACCAGCACCTGCCCGTCGAACCACGCCACGTCCCACGGCGAGGACAGCTCCTGCTGCAGGGCGGGGCCGCCGCCGGCGCGCCGGCGCAGCTGCCGCCCGGTGCCGGCGACGGTGCGCACGTGCCCGTCGGCCAGCCGCACCCCGCGCAGCGCGTGGGCGCCGCGGTCGGCGACGACCACGTCGTAGCCCACCCGCGCGGCCACCCCGGGCGGCAGCAGCGCCAGGCCCTGCGGCTCGGTGAAGCGCGCCGAGCCCGCGGCCCCGTCGCGCAGCCCGGGCACGCCCTCGCCGAGGTGGCGCACCTCGCTCACCAGGTCGCCGGCCAGCTGCACGAGCCGGTGGTGGCCGGTGTCGGCGACGAGCACGCCGCCGCCGGGCAGCGCCAGCGCGCGGGCGGGGAAGCGCAGCACCGCGCCCGGGCCCGCACCGGGGCCCGCACCGGGGCCCGGGCCGGGGTCCGGGGCCGCGCCCGACGGGGCGCGCTCCAGCAGCCGCGCGACGACGGCGGCGAGCTCCTCCCCGCGCCCCTCCCCCGACACCGAGGCGGCCACGTACCCCTCGGGGTCGACGACGACCAGGGTGGGCCAGGCGCGCGCCGCGTACGCCGACCACGTGGTGCGCTCGGCGTCGTCGAGCACGGGGTGGGTGATGCCCAGCCGGGCCACGGCGGCGTCCACGGCGGCCGGTTCCGCCTCGTGCGGGAACTTCGGGGAGTGCACCCCCAGCACGGTCAGCGCCGCGCCGAACCGGGAGCGCAGCGCCTCCACCTCGGGCAGGACGTGGAGGCAGTTCACGCAGGAACCGGTGAAGAAGTCCAGCAGCACGACGCGCCCGCGCAGGTCCGGCTCCCGCCCGCCGGTGCCGATCCAGCGCCGGCCGGCCAGGCGCGGGGCGCGGACCCGGCCGGGACGGGGGTTCACCGCGGGCACTGCCCCAGTGTGGCCGGTGCGCGCCGGGCGCGCACGGGCGGCGCACCCCGGCCCGTCCGCGCCGGGCGGTTCTCCCGCCGGGAGATGTGCCGCGGGGAGAAACCGGCGACCGCGACCGGTGCGCGGGGCCAGGGTGGGGCGACCCACCCACCCGCAGGAGGAGAGATGAGCACCCCCACCCTCGCCGGCCCGTTCGACGACCAGCTCTCGCAGCGGCTGCTGTTCCAGCGCATCGTCGTCCTCGGCCAGGAGGTCGACGACGCGGTCGCCAACAGGATCTGCGCGCAGCTGCTGCTGCTGTCCGCCGACGACCCGCGCGACGACATCGCCCTGTACATCAACTCCCCCGGCGGTTCCATCAGCGCCGGGCTGGCCATCTACGACACGATGCGGCTGATCCCCAACGACGTCGCCACCCTCGTCATGGGGATGGCCGCGAGCATGGGGCAGTTCCTGCTGTGCGCGGGCACGGCGGGCAAGCGGTTCGCGCTGCCGCACGCGCGGGTGATGATGCACCAGCCCTCCGGCGGGATCGGCGGGACGGCCGCCGACATCGCCATCCAGGCGGAGAACCTCGCCCACACCAAGGCCACCATGCAGCGCCTCATCGCCGAGAACACCGGTCAGGACGTGGCGACGGTGGAGCGCGACTCCCAGCGCGACCGCTGGTTCACCGCCGAGGAGGCGCGCGCCTACGGGCTGGTGGACCACGTCGTGGAGCGCGTGGCCGACGTGCGCCTGGGCGCGGGGCGGAGGGTCGGGCTGTGAGCACCCTGGTCCCCTACGTCACCGAGTCCACCCCGCGCGGGGAACGCACCTCGGACGTGTTCAGCCGCCTGCTGTCCGAGCGCATCGTGTTCATCGGCGGGGAGATCGACGACGGCGTCGCCAACGTCGTCATCGCGCAGCTGGTGCACCTGGCCTCGGAGAGCCCCACCGCGGACGTGAACCTGTACGTGAACTCCCCGGGGGGTTCGGCCACCGCGCTCATGGCGATCTACGACACGATGCAGTTCGTGCAGCCGGACGTCGCCACGTTCTGCGTGGGGCAGGCCGCCTCGGCGGCGGCGGTGCTGCTGGCGGCGGGCGCGCCGGGCAAGCGCTCGGTGCTGGAGCACTCGCGGGTGCTGCTGCACCAGCCCTCCGGCGGCGCGCAGGGCACCGCGGCGGACCTGCAGATCCAGGCCCGGGAGGTGCTGCGGCTGCGCAGCGAGATCGAGGGGGTGCTCTCGCGGCACACCGGGCACACCGTGGAGCGCCTGCGCGCCGACCTGGACCGCGACCTGGTGCTGCCGGCGGCCGAGGCGGTCGCCTACGGCGTCGCCGACCGCGTCATCACCCCCGGCGCGGTCCTGCGCGCGGCCCACCCC
>NZ_JAAALM010000254.1 GCF_009906395.1 Kineococcus indalonis | reverse complement strand
GGATGGGGCGGTGCCCTACCGCGTGATGACCGTCTGCACCGGCAACATCTGCCGCTCCCCCATGGCCGAGTCCGTGCTGCGCCGCCGCTTCGCCGAGGCCGGCCTGGAGGGGCGGGTGGTGGTGGACTCCTCGGGGATCAGCGACGAGGAGGACGGCAACCCGGTCGACCGCCGCGCCCGCGCGGTGCTGGCCGACGCCGGCTACGACGTGCCCGAGCACCGCGCCCACCGGGTCACGCGCGAGGAGATCGCCTCGCGCGACCTGCTGCTGGCGATGACGGCCCGGCACGCGCGCTGGCTGCGCACCCGGGCCCCCGAGGGGGGCTCCGCCGACAGGGTGGTGATGTACCGCTCCTTCGACCCGGCCGCCCCGGACGTGGCCGGGCCCGGCGCGGTGGCCGACGAGTCCGCCCTCGACATCGCCGACCCCTGGTACGGCGACCGCAGCGACTTCGAGGAGGCCCTGGCCCAGATCGAGGCGGCCGCCGACGGGGTCGTCGAGCACGTGCGCCGCGAGCTCGACGCCCGCTCCTGAGGCCCCGGGTGCCGGCCGGCTCAGAACAGCCGGCCGGCCGCGTCGGCGTCGGGCTCCTCCAGCGCGAGCAGGAAGCGCTTGCGCCACAGCCCGCCCGCGTACCCGGTGAGGGTGCCGTCGGCGCCGACGACGCGGTGGCAGGGCACCACGACCGAGAGCGGGTTGCGGCCGTTGGCGGCGCCGACGGCCTGCGCGTGGCCGGGGCCGCCGATCGCGCGGGCCAGCTCGCCGTAGGTGACGGTGGTGCCGTGCGGCACCCGCCGCAGCGCCGCCCACACGCGCTGGTCGAAGGCGTCCCCGCGCGGGGCCAGCGGCAGGTCGAAGGCGGTGCGCCCGCCGGCGAAGTACTCCGCCAGCTGGGCGGCCGCGTCGGCGAACGCGGCGTCGTCGCGCGCGCCGAGGTCGGCGGGGACGCCGCCGCGGTGGTCGGGGTACCACACGCCGACCAGGCCGCGCTCGTCGCGCGCGAGGGTCAGCTCCCCCAGCGGGGAGGGCAGCAGCGCGTGCAGCACCGGGCGCCCCGGGCCGGGGTCGGCCGGGCCTCAGGCCGCCAGGTGCAGGGCGTCGCGGGTGCGCGCCAGCGTCTTGGCCAGCAGGTCCGGCTGCTCGGACAGCGGGCGCCCGTAGGAGGGCACCATGTCCACGAGGCGCTCGCGCCAGGCCTCCTGGTGCGCGGGGAAGCACTGCGCGAGCAGGCGCAGCACGACGTCCACGGCCGTGGAGGCCCCCGGGGAGGCGCCCAGCAGGGCCGCGACGGAGCCGTCGGCGGCGTGCACGAGCTCGGTGCCGAACTGCAGCACGCCGCCGCGCGGGCCCTTCTTGATGACCTGCACGCGCTGACCGGCGGTCAGCAGCTCCCAGTCCTGCTCGCGCGCCTGCGGGTAGAACACCTTCAGCGCGTCCAGGCGCTGCTCGGCGGACTGGGTGAGCTGCTTGACCAGGTACGTCATCAGCGGCACGTTGTCGCGGGCGACGGCGAGCATCGGCAGGAGGTTGTCCGGGCGCACGGACAGCGGCAGGTCAAGCAGCGAGCCCTTCTTCAGGAACCGCGGGGAGAACCCGGCGTACGGGCCGAACATCAGCGAGCGGCGGCCGTCCATGACGCGGGTGTCCAGGTGCGGCACGGACATCGGCGGGGCGCCGACCTCGGCCTGCCCGTACACCTTCGCGGAGTGCTGCGCGACGACCGCGGGGTCGGTGCAGCGCAGCCACTGGCCGCTGACGGGGAACCCGCCGAAGCCCTTGCCCTCGGGGATCCCGCTGCGCTGCAGCAGGTGCAGGGCGCCGCCGCCGGCGCCGACGAACACGAACGGGGTGGAGACCTCGAAGCGGCCGGCGGAGGAGGTGCCCTGCAGGGTCCAGCCGGAGCCGCGCCGGGCCAGGTCGGTGACGGCGTGGCCGGTGAGCAGCTCCACGCCGCGGGCCGCGGCGCCGGTGAGCAGCTCGCGGGTCAGGGCGCCGAAGTCGACGTCCGTGCCGGCGGTGGAGCGGGTGGCGGCGATGCGCTCGCCCGCCCCGCGACCGGCGGTCAGCAGCGGGGCCCACTCACCGATCTCGGCGTGGTCGGTGGACCACTGCATGCCGGCGAACAGCGGGTGCTGCGAGAGCGCCTCGTAGCGGGCGCGCAGGAACTCCACGTCGCGCGAGCGCACGAAGCTCATGTGGGCCACGGGGTTGATGAAGGCGCCGGGGTCGCCCAGCACGCCGGTCTCCACCAGGTGCGCCCAGAACTGGCGGCTGACCTGGAACTGCTCGTTGACCTGCACGGCCTTGGCGATGTCCACGGTGCCGTCGGGCCGGGCGGGGGTGTAGTTCAGCTCGCACAGCGCGGAGTGGCCGGTGCCGGCGTTGTTCCAGGCGTCGGAGCTCTCGGCGCCGATGGTGTCGAGCTTCTCCAGCACCAGGACGGACCAGTCCGGCTCGAGCTGGGTCAGCGCGGTCGCGAGGGTGGCGCTCATCACCCCGCCGCCCACCAGCACGGCGTCGTAGCGGTCAGCAGCGGGCAACGGACTCACCCTCGTCTCTCCAGCGGCGTCGTCGACCCGGCAAGGCTACGTCCTGCGGGCCGCGCCGGACCGTCCGGGAGGCGCCGCGGTGGCGTGCGTCACACGTGAGACGCCTCTCACCGCGCGCGCACCGCTCACCGCGGTCCCTGCGCGGGCCCCTGCGGGGGCCCGTGCGCGGGTCCCTGCAGCGGCAGCTGCGCCGGCAGCAGCGCCAGCAGCCGGGCGCGCTCGGCGGCCAGGCGGTGCAGCAGCGCCAGCTCCTCCTCCGCCGCGCCGGGGTCGGTGCCCCGGCGCATCCGGTCGCGCCGGAAGGCCAGCTCGGTGGCGGTCTCCTGGAAGTCGCGCAGCGCCCGCGCGCCCGCGCGCCCGCCGGCGGCGCGCACCGCCCCGCGCGCCGAGCGGCGCGCGGGGCCGGAGGCCAGCACCCGCACCTCCTCCGGGCGCAGCCAGCCGGTGCGCACGTACACCTGCAGGGAGCGCTCCACCAGGCGCGCCTCGCGCGCCCGGGCCGCCAGCGCCACGCCCAGGGCCGCGACGAACACCGGCACCTGCAGCAGCAGGTACAGCTCCACGAACGCCGTCACGCCGCTGCCGGCGCTGAGGTTCCACAGCGAGTGCAGCACGACGCCCACCGCCAGCCCGGCCACCGGCCCCAGCACGCGCACCGCGGGGCGGCGGCGCCCGGCGGCCACGCCCAGGCCCACCCCGACGGCCATGGTGAACAGCGGGTGGGCGAACGGGGAGACCACGCAGCGCAGCACGAACACGGTCACCAGCGCGGCGGGCTCGTCGTCGCCCAGGGCGCGGCCCAGGTACAGCACGTTCTCCAGGTAGGCGAAGCCCACGCCGACGACGGCGGCGTAGACGATGCCGTCGACGACGCCGTCGAACTCGCGGCGCTGCTTCAGCAGCAGCACCAGCACGCCCAGGCCCTTGAGGACCTCCTCGACCACCGGCGCCACGAGCACCGAGGAGCTGCGCACGTCGCCGACGGCGGCCTGCACCAGCTGCGAGCCCACCGAGTTCAGCACCAGCGCGCCCAGGCTGGCCACGCACGCGCCCCAGCCGAAGGCGAAGGCCAGCAGGTGCGGCGGCTCGGCCTCGTGGCGGTCCAGCCACAGCACCGCCGCCAGCACCGGGCCCACCGGCACGGCCGCCAGCGCCAGGGCCGGCAGGGCGCCGGAGGCGCCGACCTCCATCGTCACCGCGCCCAGGCTCAGGACGCCGCAGACCACCAGCACGAGCACGGTCAGCACCAGCAGGGAGCGCCCCCGCGCGGGCGCGGGCGCGGCGGCGGTGCTGCTGTCGGGGTCCGCCGGCACCCCGCGAGCGTAGCCGGGACGCCCGGGCGGGGCCCCCGCGCTGACTACGCTGGAGCGGTGAGCACCTCTGCGCCGACCAGGAACGGCGACCGCGTCCAGGACCGCATCGTGTGGATCGACTGCGAGATGACCGGGCTGGACCTGTCCCGCGACGCCCTGGTCGAGGTCGCCGTGCTCGTCACCGACGCCGACCTCAACGTCCTCGGCGACGGCGTGGACGTGGTGGTCAAGCCGCCGCAGGAGGCGCTGGAGGGCATGGACCGCGTGGTGGTCGACATGCACACCTCCTCCGGGCTGCTGGCCGAGCTGCCCGCCGGGCGCACCCTGGCCGAGGCCGAGGAGATCGTCCTGGAGTACGTGCGGCGCTGGGTGCCCGAGCCGCGCAAGGCGCCGCTGGCGGGCAGCTCGGTGCACACCGACCGCGCCTTCCTGGTGCGGGACATGCCCCGCCTGACCGACCACCTGCACTACCGCCTCATCGACGTCTCCTCCGTCAAGGAGCTGGCGCGGCGCTGGTTCCCGCGGGTGTACTTCCACACCCCCCGCAAGCACGGCGGGCACCGGGCGCTGGCGGACATCCGCGAGAGCATCCAGGAGCTGAAGTACTACCGGGAGGTGCTGTTCGTGCCGCAGCCCGGCCCGGACTCGGAGACGGCCAAGGCCGCCGGCGAGCGCCTGGAGCTCAAGCCCGCCCCCGCCCAGGAGGGGCTGCCCGAGAGCTGAGCCGCCCGGCCGGGCCCCCGCGGCGGGCTCGGGTTCGGGGAGCACGCCGCGGGGCGTGTATGCTCCCGACGTCACGACGTGCGCTGCACGACGTCACGCGGTGGGTGTAGCTCAGCTGGTAGAGCACCTGGTTGTGGTCCAGGAAGTCGCGGGTTCAAGTCCCGTCACTCACCCCACGCACGAGGGGCCCCGGCCCGCGGAGACGCGGACCGGGGCCCCTCGGCGTCCCCGGGCCCGCTGCACGGGCCGGGCACCCGCTCCTACAGTGGGAGCGTGAGTGGGACCGTGCACGAGCTGGAAGCGCAGCAGACCCCCGACGACGCCGGAGACGCCGTCCTGGAGCTGCTCTCGACGATGGCCGACCGCGGGACGGTCGTGGCCATCACGCTCTTCTCCGGCGGCCAGGTGGTCTCCGGCACCCTGGTGGGCCGCGACCGCTGGCTGCAGGAGTTCGTCGGGCGCGCCGCCCGCGGCGGCGGCGGCGGCCGGCAGATCGCCGAGCAGGTGCAGGGCCTCTTCCGCGCCGCCGACCTCAGGCGCCCGGGCGACGGGCGCGCCCCGCGCGACTACCTGCACCTGCTCGACGCGCAGATCGACGGCCTGCCCCGCATCGCGGAGGGCCTGCTGTGGCGCGGCCGCATCAGCGAGGTGGCGGGCTGGTCGCTGGGCTCGCTCTGAGCGGCGCTCAGCCGGCGGCGGGCCCGGTCCCCTCGCCGGCGGCGCCCTCCCCGGCGCCGCCGGCGGAGGCGGACTCGCGCCGCCCGGCGCGCAGCAGCTGCTCGCGCAGCCACGCCAGGTAGGCGTCGCGGTCGGCGCGCAGCGCCAGGGACACCACCGGCCCGGCGGGCGTGCTCCAGGCGGCGACGCCGCGCACGGGCAGCACCACGACGTCCAGGGAGAAGGAGCGCACCGGCCGGCCCAGCTCGCGCTCCACCCGCGCCAGCAGCGTCGTCTCGAACAGCGCCGTCGGGGTGCGCGCGACCACGCGCGCCTCCAGCGCCCGGGCGCGCCCGGCCCAGGCGACGGCCTCGTCCATGCCCAGCTCGGCCAGCCCGCGCAGCTCCGGCATCCCGCGCAGGCCCGGGTAGGACGGCGGCAGCAGCGACGTCAGCGCGTCCGGGCCGCCGGGGAACGCCCCGGCCCACCAGCGCGCCCACTGCTCGCCGGCGGCGGCCGTGCCGGCCAGCGGGGCGTCGGGGCGCGCCAGGGGCCGGGGA
>NZ_JAAALM010000253.1 GCF_009906395.1 Kineococcus indalonis | reverse complement strand
CCCCCGGCCTGCGCGGCGTCGGGCTGGGCGGGGAGGGCGCCGGGGAGAGCCTGCAGCGCACGTTCGCCGACGTGGAGGACCTCGCCGTGGACTGCCGCTTCGGCGACTGCTCGCACACCGCCGAACCCGGGTGCGCGGTGCTCGCCGCGATCGGGGCCGGGGTGATCGGGCAGCGGCGCCTGGACAGCTACCGCAAGCTCGAGCGCGAGCAGGAGTGGTTCGCCGCCCGCACCGACGCGAGGTTGCGGGCGGAGCGCACCGGCCGGTGGAAGGCGATCCACAAGCAGCAGCGCGCGCTCCGCCCGCGCCCCTGAACCGGGGTCCCGGACCGGGCGGACCGGGGCCCCGGGCGCGCTCAGCCCTGCGCGTCCCCGCGCAGCTGCGCGCGCGCCGCGTCGTAGGCGGGGCGGACGACGTCGCTCGCCAGCGCCAGGCGGTCCGGGAACGGCAGGAACGAGGCCGCCAGCGCCGTGATGGTGGCGCGCTCGACGTCCTCCAGGGTCCAGCCCGCCTCGTCGGCCAGCAGCGCGAACTCGCGCGAGAGGGTGGTGGCCGAGACCAGGCGGTTGTCGGTGTTCACCGACACGGAGAACCCCAGGTCCTTCAGGGCGGTGGCCGGGTGCTCGGCGACGCTGGTGGCCGCGCCGGTCTGCACGTTGCTGGAGGGGGCCAGCTCCAGCACCACGCCGCGGTCGCGCACCCAGTTCGCCACCCGGCCCAGGCGCGCCACCGGCATCCCGAACCGGTCGCTGCCCTCGCCGAACTCGATGTCCTCCACGATCCGCACGCCGTGGCCGATGCGCTGCGCGCCGCACGGGAACAGCGCCTCGGCGATGCTCTCCACCCCGGCGGCCTCCCCGGCGTGGATGGTGACGGGGAAGCCCGCCGCGTGCAGCAGGTCGAACGCCTCGCGGTGGCGGGCGGGCGGGAAGCCGTCCTCGGCGCCGGCGATGTCGTACCCGACCACGCGGCCGCCGGCGTCGTCGCGGTGCCGCAGCGTCAGCTCGGCGATCTCCAGGGAGCGGTCGGCGTGGCGCATGCCCGTCAGCAGGGTGCCCACGCGGATGGTGCGCCCGGCCTCGGCGGCCAGCTGCTCGCCGCGGCGCATGCCCTCCTCCACCGCGACGACGACCTCGTCCAGGCTCAGGCCGGCGCGCAGGTGCTGCTCGGGGGCGTAGCGCAGCTCGCCGTAGACGACGCCGTCCTCGGCGAGGTCCAGGACGGCCTCGGTCGCCACCCGCGCCAGCGACTCCGCGTCCTGCATGACGGCGACGGTGTGCTCGAACGTCTCCAGGTAGCGCACCAGCGAGCCGGAGTCGGCGGCCTCGCGGAACCAGACCGCGAGCTCCTCGGGGTCGGTGGTGGGCAGCGCGTGCCCGTTCGCGGAGGCGATCTCCACGATGGTGGACGGCCGCAGGCCGCCGTCGAGGTGGTCGTGCAGGGACACCTTGGGCAGGGCCCGCATGTCGTCGAGAGTGCTCACCCCCCGATCCTGGCAGCTCCGGCGCGCCCCTAGCCTGCGGGCGTGTCCTGCCCCGCCCCGCTGACCGTGCGCGACGCCGTCGCCGCCGACGCCGCCGCCTGCGCGGCGATCTACGCCCCCTACGTGCGCGGGACGGTGGTCTCCTTCGAGGCGGAGGCGCCGGACGCGGCGGAGCTGGCCCGGCGCATCGCCGCGGCGCAGGAGCGGCACGCCTGGCTGGTCGCCGAGGAGGGCGCGCCGCAGGGCCCGCGGGTGGTCGCCTACGCGTACGCCGGGCCGTTCTCCGGGCGCGCGGCCTACCGGTGGTCGTGCGAGGTGAGCGTGTACGCCGAGACCGGCCGGCGCCGCACGGGCGCGGGCCGCCTGCTGTACGCGGCGCTGCTGCAGCGCCTGGAGCAGCGCGGCTACCGGGCCGCGTTCGCCGGCGTGGCCGAGCCGAACCCGGCCAGCTCCGGGCTGCACCGGGCCACCGGCTTCGAGCCCGTGGGCACCTACCGGCGGGTGGGCTTCAAGCACGGCGCCTGGCGCGACGTGACGTGGTGGCAGCGCCCGCTGGGGGTGGACGACCCGCACGGCGCGGCGCCGGCGGAACCGCGCTGAGGGGCGGCCCGGCAGGGTCGTGCCGGGTTCGCCCGCCCGGCGGGCGCGCGCGGGGCGCGGGCTCGAGCATGCCCCCGTGAACCGACTCGCCCGCACCGTCGTCGCCCGCCGCTGGTGGGTGCTGACCGCCTGGGTCCTGCTGACCGCGCTCGGCGCGTTCGCCGCGCCGCGCGCGGTGGACGCCCTGACCTACGACTTCGGCCTGCCCGGGCAGCCCGGCTACGAGGCGAACCGGGAGGTCGTGGACCGCTTCGGCTCCGGCGGCGACGTCGCCCCGCTGCTGCTCGTCGTCGGCGACGGCACCGCCCCGGTGGACCCGGCCGCGGCCGCGCCGCTGGTGGGGGCCGTGCAGGCGGCGCTGCCCGGGGCGCGCACCGCCTCCTTCGCCGACAGCGCCGAGCTGCTCGCCGACGACGGGCGGGTCGGGGTCGTCGTCGTGCACTACGCGCCGGTGCCGGGACCGGCGCCGTTCGCCGCGGCGCTGCCCGCGCTGCAGGGCGTGGCCGCGCAGAGCACCGCCCGCGGGACGCCGGTGGCGGTGACCGGCAAGGACGCCCTGGTGGCGGGGCAGGAGGAGGGCGGCGGCGGCGCCGGGGTGCTCGCGGAGACCCTGTTCGGCGGGCTGGGGGCGCTGGTGGTGCTGCTGCTGGTCTTCGGCTCCGCGCTGGCGGTGATGCCGCTGCTGGTGGCCGCCGCCTCGATCCTCACGACGTTCGCGGTGGTGTGGGGGCTGACCGGCCTGACCGACGTGTCCTTCATCGTGCAGTTCCTGCTCGCCCTCATCGGCCTGGGCGTGGCCATCGACTACGCCCTGCTGATCGTCACGCGCTGGCGCGAGGAGCTGGGCCGCGGGCTGGACGCGCGCGCCGCGGTCGAGGCGGCGCTGGCCACCGCCGGGCGCTCGGTGCTGTTCTCCGGGGTGACGGTGGCCGTCAGCCTGGCCGCGCTCATCGCCCTGCCCGTGCCGTTCCTGCGCAGCGTGGGCTTCACCGGGCTGCTCATCCCGCTCATCAGCGTCCTCAGCTCGCTGACGCTGCTGCCGGCGCTGCTGGTGGTCGCCGGCCGGCGCCTGGACTGGCCGCACCGGCGCGCCAGCTCCCCGGACAGCCGGGCGTGGCGGCGCGTGGGCACCGCGGTGGTGCGCCACCGCTGGGTGTCCACGGCGCTGGCGACGCTGCTGCTGCTGGCGCTGGCCTCGCCGGTGCTGGGCCTGCGGCTGGGCCAGCCCAGCGACGCCTCCCTGGCCTCCACCGGCGGCCCGGCCGCGCAGGCGGTGCGGCTGCTGCAGGGCACGTCCGTGGGCGCCGGCCTGACGCTGCCGGTGGAGGTCCTCACCGACGACCCCGCCGCGGTGCTGGCGGCCGTCGGCGGCGTGCAGGGGGTGGCCGGGGCCCTGGCGCCGGCGGCGTGGTCGGACGGGACGACCTCCGTGGTGGAGGTGTGGACCGCGCAGGACGCGACGACGGCCGCCGGTGCGGAGGCGGTCGCGGCGGTGCGCGCGGCGGCGGGGGCGACCGGCGCGCGCGTGGGCGGGGTGCCGGTGCAGGACGCGGACTTCCTCGAGGCCGTCTACGGCAACGCCGGCTGGGTCGTGGGCCTCATCGTCGTGGTGACGTTCGTGCTGCTGGCGGTGGCGCTGCGCTCGATCGTCCTGCCCGTCAAGGCGCTGGTGCTCAACGTGGTCTCCCTGGCGGCGGCGTACGGGGTGACGGTGCTCGTCTGGCAGGAGGGGTTCCTCACCGAGACCCTCTTCGGGCAGAGCGCCTCGGGCACCATCACCACGTGGGTGCCCATCGCGGTGTTCGCGTTCCTGTTCGGGCTGTCGATGGACTACGAGGTGTTCCTGCTCTCGCGCATCCGCGAGGAGTTCGACGCCGGCGGCGACACCGACGCCGCGACGGTGGACGGGGTCTCGCGCACCGGCCGGCTGGTCAGCTCCGCGGCCCTGATCCTGTTCCTGTCGTTCACCTCGCTCTCGCGGGTGCCGGCCACCGAGGTGAAGATCCTCGCCACCGCGCTGGCGCTGGGCATCATCGTGGACGCCACGGTGGTGCGCGGGGTCCTGGCGCCGGCGCTGGTGGCCGCGCTGGGCCCGGCGAACTGGTGGCACCCGCGGGCCGGCCGGCAGCGCCGCGACGGGCTCGCGCCAGCCCACCGGCACCACCGGCAGCGGGCACGAGCGCAGCGGCCGGCCCACCACGCGCGGCACCGTCAGGACGAAGTGGCAGCCGTGCCCCGGCCTGCCCCACACCTCCAGCCGCCCGCCGTGCAGCCGGGTGTCCTCCAGCGCGATGGCCAGGCCCAGGCCGCTGCCGCCGGTGGTGCGCGCCCGCGCCGGGTCCGCGCGCCAGAAGCGGTCGAACACGCGCGCCAGCTGCGCCGGCGCCAGGCCCACGCCGTGGTCGCGCACGCCCACCGCCACGGCCGTCTCGTCGCACACCACGGTCACCTCGATGGGGCGCGACTCGCCGTGCTCGACGGCGTTGCCGAGCAGGTTGCGCAGCACCCGCTCGATGCGGCGGGCGTCCACCTCGGCGGTGCACGCGGAGGCGGGCTCGGAGACCAGCACCGCGCTGCCGCGCCGCTCGGCCAGCGCCGCGGTGAAGTCCACGACGCGGTGCACCAGCGCCCGCACGTCCTGCGGGTCCGGCTCCAGCGCGGCGGCCCCGGCGTCGAAGCGGCTGATCTCCAGCAGGTCCGACAGCAGCGCGTCGAAGCGCTCCAGCTGCGTCAGCAGCAGCTCCGCCGAGCGGGAGACCACCGGCTCGAAGCCGGAGCGGGCGTCGTGGATCACCTCCCCGGCCATCCGGATCGTCGTCAGGGGGGTGCGCAGCTCGTGGCTGACGTCGGAGACGAAGCGCTGCTGCAGCCGGGAGAGCTCCTCCAGGCGGCCGATGTGCTCCTGCATGCCGGCGGCCATCGCGTTGAAGGCGCTGGCCAGGCGGGCCAGGTCGTCGCTGCCGCGCACCCGCATGCGCTCGTCCAGGCGGCCGCCGGCCAGGCGCTCGGCGGTGCCGGCGGCCTCGCGCACCGGCTGCACGACCATGCGCGCCACCACCCAGGCGACCGTGGCGACGAGCACCACCAGCGCCAGCCCGCCGCCGGCGAACGTGGCGCGCACGAGGTCGGTGGTGCGCTGCTCGCTGGTCAGCGGGTACACGAAGTACAGCTGCCGCTCGCCGGCGCGCGGCAGCGCCACGGTCGAGCCCACCACGAGGCTGGGCGCGCCCGCGCCGCCGGAGAGGTCGACCAGCTGCAGCTGCTGCACGTCCGAGGAGGACACCGCGCGCCGCAGGGGCGCGGGCACGTCGGCCGGCGAGAGCCCCTCGGAGGCCAGGTCGCGCACCGGCGCCGCGCCGGGGGCCGCCGGCCCGGGCGACAGCAGCAGCACCCCGCGCAGCCGGTCGGGCCCGGGGCCCTCCAGGGCGGAGACCACGTCGCCGGCGAGCTGCTCGACGTCGGCGTCGGTGCTGGGCGTGGAGGCGTCGAACTGGGACTGGGCCGTGGCGGCGGCGCGGGCGGCGTCGGCCAGCGCCACCCGCTCGCGCTCCTCGACGAGGCCGTCGGCGACGGCGTCCAGCAGGTAGGTGCCCACGGCGAGCGCCACCAGCAGGCCCAGGGCGGTGGTGATGACGACCACGCGCAGCTGCAGGGACTCGCGCCAGCGCCGCAGCAGGCCGCGCCGGGCCCTGCGGCGCAGCTCGCGCGCGGGCCGGGCGCGGGCGAGCTGCGCCGCAG
>NZ_JAAALM010000252.1 GCF_009906395.1 Kineococcus indalonis | reverse complement strand
ACCCCGTGCTGACCCCGCGCCCCGGAGGTGCCGCGTGAGCGACCTGCTCGCCGTCCTGGACTACGACTTCATGCGGCGCGCGCTCTTCGCCGCGCTCGTCGTCGGGTTCGCGGCACCGCTGGTCGGCGTCTTCGTCGTCCAGCGGGGCCTGTCCCTCATCGGCGACGGGCTGGGCCACGTGGCCCTGGCGGGGGTCGCCGCGGGCGTGCTCACCGGCACGGCCCCGGTGTGGACGGCGCTGGCCACCGCCGTCGGCGCCGCGCTGCTCATCGAGTTCCTGCGCGACCGCGGGCGCACCGGCGGCGACGCGGCCCTGGCCGTCATCTTCTACGGCGGCATCGCCCTGGGGGTCCTGCTGATGTCGCTGGCGCCGGCCGGGACCACCACCAACCTGGAGGGCTACCTGTTCGGGGCCATCACCACCACCAGCCCCACCGACGTGCGGGTGTTCGCCGTGCTGGCCGTCGTCCTGGTGGTGGCCATGGTCCTGTGGCGGCCGTGGTTCTTCGCCTTCTCCTTCGACGAGGAGCACTCGCGCGCCTCCGGCCTGCCGACCCGCGCCCTCAGCGCGGCGCTGGCGGTGCTGACCGCGGTCACCGTCGTGCTCTCGATGCGCACGGTCGGGCTGCTGCTGTTCAGCGCCCTGATGGTGCTGCCCGTGGTCGCCGCCCAGCACGTGAGCGCCAGCTTCGCCTCGCTGTGCCGCGTGGCCGGCGTCCTGGGGGCCGCCACCAGCGTCAGCGGCGTCCTCGGCTCGGCGGCGCTGGGGACGCCCTCGGGCGCGACCATCGTGGTGCTCGTCCTGGGCGTGCTCGCGGTGTGCGCGGTGCTGGGCCGGGTCGCGCGGCCTGCGCGGGTGGTGCCGGCCCCGGCCGCCGACGTCAGCCGCGGGCCCCGGCGGTCGCGAGCCGGCTGACCAGCGCCGCGGCCAGCACGGCCGCCCCGGCCGTGAGCACCAGTCCGGCGACGGTGCCCAGGTACGCCACCGTCGTGCGCACCGAGACCCCGTGCGTGAGGTGGATGACCACCCCCATCACCGCGGTCGAGGAGCTGAGCCCGACGAGCACGGCGTCCTCCTGCGCCAGCAGCGCCGGCAGGACGTGGAACGCCACGGCCGACCCGCCCAGGGCCAGCCCGACCAGCGCGGCCAGCCCTCGCCGCCCACCGACCAGCACGGTGAGCAGCACGAACGAGGCGCACACCGCGGCCAGCGGCACGCGCCGGTCGAAGTCCGCCCACACGTACGTGCCCGCCCCCGCGGCGCCCGCGGTCCCCGGGGTGTCGACCTCAGGGGTGTCGGCGCCGTAGCGGGTCAGCACCACGCGGTCCCCGGCGGCCAGGCCGCCGTGGAACACCGCCGGCGGCACCGTCACCACCGCCGCACCGCCGCCGTCGAGGTCGACGGCCGCCTCGGGGCACTCCACGGTCGCCGGCATCGTGCCGTCGGGCAGGCGGTCCTCGGCGAGCCCGCCGGGACGGGTCGCCGCCCCGCGGGGCACGCGCTGGTGCGCGGATCCCCCGCGGGGCGCGGGCGCGCTAGCGTACGGCCATGTCCGCTGACGGAACCGATCCGATGGTGCCGGTCCTGCAGGCGCTCAGCGGGCACTCGGTGCAGGTGCGGCTGCGCAGCGGCGAGCAGTTGATCGGTCAGCTCGGCGCCGTGAGCGCCGGTTCCTGCGAGCTGCAGACCCAGGCCGGGGTGATGACGGTGCGCAACTCCGCCGTCGACGTCGTCGTCCCCGTGCGCACGCCACCGCAACCGCACGCGGTCTGAGCGGTGCGCCGGGTCGGCGCGCGCTCGGGAACCCGCGTGCAGCACGGGTCCGGCGGGGTTCCCGCTCGTCGCGGCGGCTGATCGCCCCGCACCCGGAGGGAGCGGGGCTGCTCGGTGCCGGCAACCGGCGGTCCAGGGGGAACAACCGCCCCGGCACGGGCACGACCTCGGCGCAGTTCGACGACGACCCCGGCGCCGCGTCACCTGCGCGACGGGCAGTTCCGGTGGTGGTGCAGCACCCTCCGGTCGCGCCGCTCACCCCCGGCGCAGCCGCTCCCACCTCGAGGTGAGGTCGCGCACCAGGACCTCCAGCTCGCCGGGGGAGACGGTCGCCGCTCCCGGCCACGTCGCCGAACCGTGCCAGGGCACCGCCTGCGGGGTCGAGGGGGAGCGGGCGAAGACGTGCTGGTGGACGTGGGCGACGCCCAGGCCCGCGATCGCGCTGAAGACGTGCTCGGTCGCGAAGCGCTCGGCCAGCACGCGCGCGGCGGTCCAGGCGGCCTCGGCGAGGGCGCCGGCCTCCCGAGCGGGTGCGTGGGTGACCACCACGAGGTCGTCGGACCACAGCACGGGGGACACCAGGGGCCCCGCACCGCAGTGCTTGGCGCAGATCGGGCACCCCTCGGCGGCGGTCACGGCAGGAGGGTAGGAGCACCGCGGGGTTCGCGGCGGCGGGAGCGCCGCAGCGCCAGCGCGCCGGTCACGGCGCCCGCCGAGCCCAGCAGCAGGGCGAGCAGGGCGCCGGCCAGGCCGTTCCCGGTGCCGAGACCGCCGGCGGCGGACGCCGCGTGCAGCCCCGCCACCACCACGCTGACCAGGCCCGCCAGCACCGCGGCGACGGCGCCGCTGGCGGCCGTCGCCGCGCCGGTGCCGGCGCGGCGTGAGCGGGACAGCGCCCGGGCGCCGGCGAGCGCGCTGGCCAGCGCCACGACGGCGGCCAGCGTGGGCACCAGCCGTCCGGTGCCGATCTCGTAGCCGCCGGTGGACGCCTGGGCGAGCACCGGTGCGGTGAGCAGGTGCGAGGGGGACATCGCCGGTCCTTCCTGTCGGGGTGGGCACCGCCGAGGGTGCTGCCCGCGCACCCGCGCCGTCGTCCGCCGGTGGGCGGGCGGCACCCGCGCGTTCCGCGGCGGGTGCCGCCCGTGCCACCGCGCTCGCGGACGTAGCCGGGGCGCGCCCGGCGGGGCTGGTCGCCGCCGGGCCCGGAACCTACGATCGCGCCATGTCCCGGCCCGTCGAGGTGCTGCGGCCGCCGGCGTGGGCGCAGGACGCGCTGCTGGCGCTCTGCGTCGCGGTCGTGCAGGTGCAGGGCACCGTCGTCCGGCCGGCCGAGGTGGGTCCGCGCCCCCTGGGCGACCTCGGGAACCTGGGGTACGCCCTGCTCGTCGCCGGCGGTCTGACCCTGGCCGTGCGCCGGCGCCGGCCGGCGCCGGTGCTCGCCGTGACGGCGGCCTGCAGCCTGGTGTACTTCGGCGCCGGTTTCCCCGACGGGCCCGGCTGGATCGGGGTCTCCGCCGCGCTGTACACCCTCACCGCGCACGGCGACGGGCGCAGGTCGCTGCTCGTGGCCGGTGCGGGCACCGCCGTGCTGGCGACGGGATGGCTGCTGGCGGCGGCCGACGCCGCCGGGGCCGCGCTCGGGTGGGTGTTCTTCCGCGTCGCGGCCTCGGCCGGCGCCGCGGTGCTGGGGGAGTCGGTGCGCTCCCGTCGGGTCGCCGCCGTCGAGGCGCTGCAGCGCGCCCGGTGGGCGGAACGCACCCGGGAGGAGGAGGCGCGCTCGCGGGTGGACGCCGAGCGCCTGCGCATCGCGCGCGAGGTCCACGACACCGTCGCCCACGCCATCGCGGTCATCAACGTCCAGGCGGGCGTGAGCGCCTACCTGCTGGACCGCCAGCCGCACACGGCCCGCGAGGCGCTGGTGACGATCGAACGGACCAGCGCCCGGGCGCTGGACGAGATGCGCGCGCTCCTGGGGGTGCTGCGCGACCCCGACGGCGAGCGCCTCGCGCACCCGGGTCTGCAGCAGGTCCCGGAGCTGACCGCGGTGGCGCGCCGGGCCGGGCTGGAGGTGGAGGTCACCCCCGGCACCGCGCTCGACCCGTCCGCGGAACCGCTGCCCAGCGCGGTGCAGCACACCGCCTACCGGATCGTGCAGCAGTCGCTGACCAACGTCCTCACCCACGTCGGTCCCACCCGCGTCACCGTCAGCATCGAGCGCGGCGGAGACGTGCTGGAGGTCCGGGTGGCCGACGAGGGGGCGCGCGGCGCCCCCTCCGCCCGCCCCGGTGCCGCGCTCGGAGCGGGTGGCGCGAACGGCGGTGCGGCACCGGCCGCGCCCGGCCGCGGCATCGTCGGGATGCGCGAGCGCTGCGTGCTGCTGGGCGGGAACCTGACCGCCGCCCCGCGCCCCGGCGGCGGTTTCGAGGTCACGGCGCGGCTGCCGCTGACCCCCGCCGGGGTGCTGCACCCGTGAACCCCCCGCCCGCTCCGGCCCCGCGCGCCTCGCCGATCAGGGTGCTGCTCGCCGACGACCAGGCCCTGGTGCGTTCCGGGTTCACCCTGCTCCTGGACTCCGAGGAGGGGATCACCGTGGTGGGCCAGGCCGCCGACGGGGCCGAGGCCGTCGAGCGGGCCCTGGCGACCCGGCCCGACGTCGTCCTGATGGACATCCGCATGCCGGTCCTCGACGGGATCGCGGCCACCGCCCGGATCGTGAGCACGCGGGGCCTGGAGCACGTCCGGGTCCTCGTCCTCACCACCTACGACACCGACGCCCACGTCTACGAGGCCCTGCGCGCCGGCGCGAGCGGTTTCCTGCTCAAGGACGCCGGGCCGGCCGAGCTGCTGCACGCCGTGCGGGTGCTCGCCGCCGGTGACGCGCTGATCGCCCCGAGCATCACCCGGCGCCTGATCGCCCGCTTCGCCGCCGCCGGCGCCGCCGCCGCGGTGGGGCAGGAGCGGCTGGCGGTGCTGACCGCGCGCGAGCGCGAGGTGGTGGCCCTGGTCGGGCGCGGGATGAGCAACGAGGAGATCGGCGCGGAGCTGTTCCTCAGCCCGGCCACCGCCCGCACCCACGTCAGCCACGCGATGGTGAAGCTCGCCGCGCGCGACCGCGCGCAACTGGTCGTCATCGCCTACCAGACCGGTCTGGTGGGCCCGTGAGCGCGGGGAGGTCCTGGAACTCCCGGCCGACGTGCGTGCCGCGGGGGTCGCCCGCCCCGCGCGGTGGGTGGTCGAGCCGCGGTCGGTGCCGGGGTGGTGCGCGCTGACCCGCTAGGGCCAGGTGCGGGCGTGGCGGCGGAACTCCTCGGGGTCGCTGTGCACGGGGATGACGCACAGCAGGTGCCCGCCGGGGGCCCGCAGGGTGCGGCAGTCCAGCCAGCGGCCCACCTCGACGGCGCCCAGGGCGAGCAGGCGCCCGGTCTCGGCGTCGAGGTCGTCGGTCTCGACGTCCACGTGGTAGCGGGCGCTGTTCTCGTCGGTGTCCTGCAGCGCCTGGACGGCCACGACGAGGTGCGGGGCGGCGCCGGGCAGGTCGGTGAACTGCGGCTCGCCGGCGGCGGGGCGGGCGCGCACGCCGAGGGCGCGGGACCAGAAGGCGGCGCCGGCCGCGGCGTGCTGGGGCGGGGTGTCGATCAGCAGGGTGGACAGCCGGCTGCGGTGCACCCCGCCGAGGGTAGGAGGCTCCGGCCGCCGGCGTCGAGGTGCCGACGCCGGTCGTCAGGCGGCGCGGCGGGGCGTCCCCGTGCCGCTCCCTGCGCGCCGCTGCCGGCGCCGGGCGACGACGAGCGCGACCACGCCGCTCAGCGTGAGCACCCCGGCGGCGACGCCCACCGCCAGCGGGAGCACCCCCGCCGAGGAGAGCACGTTGACGGCGGCGCCGAGCACCACCAGCGCCCACAGCGCGGCGGCGGCGCGACGCGTCAGCGGTGGGCGCCCGGTGGGCAGGGTGCGGGCGGACAGGGTGCGGGCGGGCAGGGTGCGGGGATCGCTCACGGCGGGCTCCTGGAGGTCGGTGCGGCTGGTCGTGCCCCACGGTGCCGCGCGCGGGCGCGGGTTC
>NZ_JAAALM010000251.1 GCF_009906395.1 Kineococcus indalonis | reverse complement strand
CCCCCGGGCCGGGGGCGCGCACGCTGCCGCGGGCCCCCGCCGCGCCCCTACTGTTCACGGTGTGAGCGACGACACGATGCGCTGGGCCGCACCGGTTCCAGCGGCGAAGCACCCCCGGGGCGCGCTGCGCCGCTGGGCCGACGGCTGGTGGTCGGTGGTGCACGTGGTCCTGCACCCGATCGCCCTCGCGCTGCACCTGACGGCGCTCGTCCTGCTGCTCGTGGGGACCGCCCTGGTCCCCGTCCTGGGCACCGGGCTGCTCGTGCTCCTGCTGGCCCGCCCGCTGCTGGGCGCCGGCGCCTCCCTCGAGCGCTACCGCCTGGCCGCCGTGCTCGGCGGCACGTGCCCGCCCCGCCCCGCCGGCGCCGCCCCGGCAGCCGGTGGCGGCGCCTGGCCCTCGACGCGCGCGCCTGGCGCTACGCCGGGCACCTGGCCGTGGTGTCCACCCTGGGCGTGCTGGGCGGCGCGCTCGTGCTGGGCCTGACCGGCACCGGCCTGGCCGCCCTGTTCGCCTCCGTCCTCGCCGACGGCTCGCTGAGCCTGCCGTACGGCATCCCCGGCACCCTCGACGCCCCCGGCCCGGTGGTGCCCGCCGTCGGCGTGCTCATGCTGCTGGTCGCCCCGCCCGTGGCCCGCGCCGTCACCGCCGTGGAGGTGCGCACCGCGCGCGCCCTGCTCGGCGGGGCCCGCGAGCAGCGCGAGGCCGCGCTGCGCCGCCGCGTGGAGACCCTCACCCAGACCCGCTCGCGCACCGTGGACTCCGTGGAGGCCGAGCGCCGCCGCATCGAGCGCGACCTGCACGACGGCCCGCAGCAGCGCCTGGTGTCGCTGTCCATGCAGCTCGGCATGGCCAAGCGCGCCCTGGAGCGCGGCGGCCCCGACGCCGCCCGCGACCTGCTCGACGCCGCCAGCACCTCCGCCTCGGCCGCCATCGCCGACATGCGCCACGTCGCGCGCGGCATCCACCCGCCCGTGCTCACCGACCGCGGCATCGACGCGGCCGTCTCCGCGCTGGCGGCCTCCTCGCCGGTGCCCGTGGACGTCGAGGTGCACTTCCCGCCCGAGCACCGGCCCAGCCCCACCGCCGAGGCCATCGCCTACTTCTGCGTCTCCGAGGCGCTGACGAACACCGCCAAGCACGCCCGCGCCTCCCGGGCCGTCGTGCAGGTGTGGCGCGAGGGCGCCGCGGGCCCGCGCGGCGGGGACCTGCTGCGCCTGCGGGTCAGCGACGACGGGGTGGGCGGCGCCGTGCCCGCCGGCGGCACCGTCGCCGACGGCGGCAGCGGCCTGCGCGGCCTGGGCGACCGGCTGGCCGCCGTGGACGGCTGGCTGCGGGTGGACAGCCCGCCCGGCGGGCCCACCGTGCTGGAGGCCGGCGTGCCGTGGACCGTCGGCGGCGCCCGGTGAGCGCCACCGGCGCCACCACCGCCACCGGCGGGGTCGCCGCCGAGGCGGGCGCCGCGCTGCGCGTGGTGCTCGCGGAGGACTCCGTGCTGCTGCGCGAGGGCCTGGTGCAGCTGCTGCGCACCGAGGGCGTGGACGTCGTCGCCGCCGTCGAGGACGCCGAGGCGCTGCTGCGCGCCACCGACGAGCACGCCCCCGACCTCGTCCTCACCGACGTGCGGATGCCGCCCACCTTCACCGACGAGGGCCTGCGCGCCGCCATCGTCGTGCGCAGCCAGCACCCCGGCACCGCCGTGCTGGTGCTCTCGCAGTACGTGGAGGAGAGCTACGCCGCCGAGCTGCTCGGCGGCCGCGCCCGCGGGGTGGGCTACCTGCTGAAGGACCGCGTCGGCGACGTCGACGAGTTCGTCACCACCCTGCGCCGCGTCGCCGCCGGCGGCACCGCCGTGGACCCCGAGGTCGTCTCCCAGCTGCTCTCGCGCGCCCGCCGCGACGACCCCCTGGAAGGGCTGACCCCCCGCGAGCTGGAGGTCCTGCAGCTCATGGCCGAGGGCCGCTCCAACACCGCGATCGCCGCCCGGCTGGTCGTCACCGACAAGGCCGTGGAGAAGCACGTGTCGAACATCTTCGCCAAGCTCGGCCTGCCCCCCGACACCGAGGACCACCGCCGCGTGCTGGCCGTGCTGCGCCACCTGGAGGCCGCCGCGGCGCCCCCCGGGGCGCGCCGCCTTCGCCGTCCTCGCCGCCCTCGTCGTCGCCTGGGGCGCCGTGGACACCCTGGGTGACCTGACCGCCTCGCGCACCGAGACGGTGCGCACCTTCACCGAGCGGGTCGGCGCCGTCAGCGCCGCCGGCGGCACCGGCGAGGTCACCGTCACCGCCCTGCCCGGGCAGCGGGAGCTGCGGGTGCGCACCCTCGTGCACGACGGCTGGACCCGGGCGCGCACCAGCGCCGAGGTCGTCGGCGGCGAGCTGCGCCTGCGCTCGGAGTGCGAGGGCGGCGGCTGGCTCAGCCCGTGCGAGACGTCCTGGGAGGTCACCGTCCCCGAGGGCCTGGCCCTGGACCTGCGCACCGGCACCGGCGACCAGCTCCTCACCGGCACCTTCGGCGCCGTCACGGCCCGCGCCGGCACCGGCGACGTGCGCTGGGACGGCACCGGCACCTCGCTGGACGCGCAGACCGGCACCGGGGAGCTGCACCTGGACGGCGACGTGGCGCGGGTCAGCGCCCGCACCGGCACCGGCGACGTCGAGGCCCGGTTCACGCGGCCCCCCGAGGCCGTCGACGTCACCGCCGGCACCGGGGACGTCACCCTCGCGCTGCCCGAGGTGGTCGGGGGGTACGACGCCACCACGAGCAGCGGCACCGGCGAGCAGCGCGTCGACCCGCCGCTGCTCGAGCGCGACTCGCCGCGCCGCGTGCAGGTCCGCACCTCCACCGGCGACGCCCAGGTGCTGGTGCTGCCCTAGCGGGCGAGCGGCCCGGCGGCCGGCTCGGCGGTGCGCGGGTCCGCCGCCACCGGCCGGCGCGACCAGCGGCCGGCGAGCAGCGAGCCCGACACGTTGTGCCACACCGAGAAGATCGCCGCGGGCAGGGCCGCCGCGGGGGAGAAGTGGACGGTGGCCAGCGCGGCCGCCAGGCCGGAGTTCTGCATCCCCACCTCGATGCTGACGGCCCGCCGGCTCGTCACGGGCAAGCCGCACAGGCGGCCGACGGCGTAGCCCAGCGCCAGGCCCCCGACGTTGTGCAGCACGACGGCCAGCAGCACGAGCGCCCCGGCGCTGAGCACCGTCGACGCGCTGCCGGCCACGACGGCGAGGACGACGGCGGTGATCCCGGCCACGGAGACCAGGGGCAGCACGTCCAGGCAGCGCTCCACCAGGCGCGGCACCAGCAGGCGCAGGGCCAGCCCGGCCAGCACCGGCACCAGGACCACCTGCACGATCGAGGTGAACAGGGCCGTGCCGCTGACCGGCAGCGTCTCCCCGACCAGGGCGAGCACCAGCAGCGGGGTCAGGAACGGGGCCAGCAGCGTGGACACCGACGTCATCGCCACCGACAGCGCCACGTCGCCGCGGGCCAGGTAGACCATGACGTTGGAGGCCGTGCCGCCGGGCGCCGCACCGACCAGGATCATCCCCACCGCCAGCTGCGGCGGCAGCGCCAGCAGGTGCGCCACGCCGTACCCCAGCAGCGGCATCACCGTGTACTGCGCGGCCACGCCCAGCAGCAGCGCCCACGGGCGCCTGCCGATCACCGCGAAGTCCACCGGGCGCATCGACATGCCCATCCCCAGCATGATCACGCTGAGCAGCCAGGGCACCGCGGGCGACCAGCCCTCGAACGCCCCCGGCGCGGCCAGGGCGAGCGCCCCGGCGGCCAGGACCACCAGCGTGAACCACTTGCCGACCAGCTCGCCGGCCCTGCGCACCGTCACCACGGGCACCGAGGGTGCCACGGACCGCGCCCGCGACCCGACGCGCCCCGCCGCGGCGCGCCGGTGCTCAGCCCTTGATCTCGCAGATGACGGTGCCGGTGGTGGTGGTGTCGCCGGCCTTCGCGCTCAGCCCCGCCACCGTGCCCGCCTTGTGCGCGGTCAGGGGCTGCTCCATCTTCATCGCCTCCAGCACCGCGACCAGGTCGCCGGCCTCGACGTGGTCGCCGTCGGCGACCTCCACCTTCACGATCGTGCCCTGCATGGGCGCCACCAGCGCGTCCGGGTCCGCCGCGGAACCGGCCTGCGCGTTCGCGCCCCGCTTGCCGCGGCCGCCGCGGTGGGTGGTGCTGCGGTAGGCGCGGGCCACCGCGGCGCCCGCGGCCACGCCGGCGCGGGAGATCTCGTGCCCGGCGCGGGAGATCTGCGCGTTCAGCTGCTCCACCGGCAGGGAGACCTCCAGGCGCTTGCCGGCGACCTCCACCACGATCGTCTCGCGGTGCACCGGCCCGTCGGCGGCGTGCAGGTCGCCCGCGCCCGGCAGGGCGGAGGCGTCGAACTCGGTCTCGATCCAGCGGGTGTGCACCGCGAACGCCCCCCCGGAGGGGGCGGCGAACGCCGGGTCGGCCACGACCGCGCGGTGGAACGGGAGCACCGTGGGCACGCCCTCCACCTGGAACTCCGCCAGCGCGCGCGCCGCGCGCGCCAGCGCCTGCTCGCGGGTGGCGCCGGTGACGACCAGCTTGGCCAGCAGCGAGTCGAAGTCCTGGGAGATCTCCACCCCGCCGCTGACGGCCGCCGCGCGCGGGTCGATGCCGGTGTCCACCCGCACGCCCGGCCCCGAGGGCAGCGAGAAGCGGGTCAGCTTGCCCGGGCGCGGCAGGAAGCCCGCCGCGGGGTCCTCGCCGTTGACGCGGAACTCGATGGAGTGCCCGCGGGTGGCGACCTCGGAGTAGCCCAGCGCCTCGCCGCGGGCGATGCGGAACTGCTCCACGACGAGGTCCAGGCCGCTGACCTCCTCGGTGACCGGGTGCTCCACCTGCAGGCGGGTGTTGACCTCCAGGAACGCCAGCGTGCCGTCGGCGGCCACGAGGAACTCCACCGTGCCGGCGCCGACGTACCCGGCCTCGCGCACGATCGCCAGCGAGGCGCGGCGCAGCTCGGCGTCCTGCTCGGGGCTCAGGAACGGCGCGGGCGCCTCCTCCACGAGCTTCTGGTGCCGGCGCTGCAGCGTGCAGTCGCGGGTGGAGACGACCACCGCGCCGCCGTGCGCGTCGGCCAGCACCTGGGTCTCGACGTGGCGGGGGCGGTCCAGGTAGCGCTCCACGAAGCACTCCCCGCGCCCGAAGGCGGCCTCCGCCTCGCGCACCGCGGAGGCGAACAGCTCGGCGACGTCCTCGCGCCGGCGCGCGACCTTCAGGCCGCGCCCGCCGCCGCCGAACGCCGCCTTGATGGCGATGGGCAGGCCATGCTCGTCGGCGAAGGCGAGCACCTCCTCCACGCCCGCCACCGGGTCGGGGGTGCCGGCCACCAGGGGCGCGCCCGCGCGGGCGGCGAGGTGGCGGGCGGAGACCTTGTCGCCCAGGGCCTCGATCGCGGCCGGGGGCGGGCCGATCCACGTCAGGCCCGCGTCGATGACGGCCTGCGCGAAGCCGGCGTTCTCCGAGAGGAAGCCGTACCCGGGGTGCACCGCGTCCGCCCCGGCGCGCCGGGCGACCTCGACGAGCTTGCCGGCGTCCAGGTAGCTCTCGCGGGCCGTGGTGCCCCCCAGCGCGTACGCCTCGTCGGCCATCCGCACGTGCAGCGCGTCGCGGTCGCCCTCGGAGTACACGGCCACCGAGGCCAGGCCGGCGTCGCGGGCGGCGCGCACCACGCGCACCGCGATCTCGCCGCGGTTGGCGACGAGCACCTTCGTGACGGGACCCGTCACCGCCCGCCCGGCCGTCGCGGTCGGCTCGGCGGTGGCGGGGTCGGGGGAGGTCATGCGGGGTTCTCC
>NZ_JAAALM010000250.1 GCF_009906395.1 Kineococcus indalonis | reverse complement strand
GGCCGGGGGCGGGGCCCACTGCTGCTGCTTCTGCTGGTGGCGGTCGCGTCCCAGCAGTCGGTCCAGGAGACCCACGGTGCGTCCTCCTCAGGGTGCGGCGGTCCTCCAGGTTGCCGCAGACCGGCGCCCGCCGCGCGGCGGGCGCCGGGGCGGCGCCCGGGAGCCGCGCCCGCGGGCTCAGCGCACGGCGCCGCGCAGCACCCCGGTGGTCACGAGCTCCTCGGCGACCTCGCGCAGCTTGACGTTGGTGTTCTGCGAGGAGTGCGTCAGCAGGGTGAACGCCTGCTCCGGGGTGATCTTGTGCCGCTCCACGAGCACGCCCTTGGCCTGCTCGATGACCGCGCGCGAGGTCATCGCGCGGCGCATGTTCTCCGCGTCCTCCGCGGAGCGGGCGTGCGCGTCGGCGTTGGCGACGGCCACGGCGATGAGGGCGGCCACCTCCTGGCCGATGGCCAGCTCCTGCTCCCCGAAGGCGCGCGGGCGCGAGGAGTAGCAGTTCAGGGCACCGACGCTGCGGCCCTGCACGGGCAGGGGCAGCGACAGGGAGCTGCCGACGCCGGCGGCGGCCGCGGTGCGGGTGTAGTCGGGCCAGCGCTCGTCGGTGGCCATGTCGTCGACGACGAAGACCTCCCCCGCGCGCCCGGCGTCCATGCAGGGGCCGTAGCCGCGCTCGTACTGCATCTCGTCGGCGTCCAGCGCCATCTGCCCGTCGTGCGCGGCGGTGAAGGCCTTCTCCCCGCGCAGCAGCGTGGTGGAGACGGCCTCCGCCCCGGGCAGTGCCCTGCGGGCGATCCGCACGACCTCGGTGAGCACCTCGTCCAGGGGGCGATCGGCGATCAGCACCCCGGCGAGCGCCGCGTGCAGGTCGCTCAGGTCGGTCATCGGAGTTCCTCCTGTGGTGGCAGCACCCCGCCGCGGGTTCGACGAGACGCGAACCGCCCGGCACCGCGCAGGTGCCGGGCGGTCGTCGATCGCCAGTCTGTCAGGACCGGTGCTCGTCGGTGCCGGTGCTCGTCGGTGCCGGTGCTCGTCAGTACCGGTACTCGTCGGTCTTGTAGGGGCCGGCGACGTCGAGGCCGAGGTAGTCGGCCTGCGTCTTGGTCAGCTCGGTCAGCCGCACGCCCAGGGCGTCCAGGTGCAGGCGGGCGACCTTCTCGTCGAGCAGCTTGGGCAGCACGTGCACGCCCACCGGGTACGCGTCGCGCTTGGTGAACAGCTCGACCTGCGCGAGGACCTGGTTGGCGAACGAGTTCGACATGACGAAGCTCGGGTGCCCGGTGGCGTTGCCGAGGTTCAGCAGGCGCCCCTCGGAGAGCACGATGACGCTGTGGGCGGGGCGGCCCCCGGCGGCCGGGATGCGCCACTCGTGCACCTGCGGCTTGATCTCGACCTTCTCCACGCCGGGCACGCGGCCCAGGCCGGCCATGTCGATCTCGTTGTCGAAGTGGCCGATGTTGCCCACGATCGCCTGGTGCTTCATGCGGACGATGTCCGAGGCCATGATCACGTCGCGGTTGCCGGTGGCGGTGATGAAGAGGTCGGCGGTCTCCACGACGTCGTCCAGGCGCGCGACCTGGTAGCCGTCCATCGCGGCCTGCAGGGCGTTGATGGGGTCGATCTCGGTGACGACGACGCGCGCGCCCTGGCCGGACAGCGACTCCGCGCAGCCCTTGCCGACGTCGCCGTAGCCGCACACGACCGCGACCTTGCCGCCGATGAGGACGTCGGTGGCGCGGTTGATGCCGTCGATGAGGGAGTGGCGGGTGCCGTACTTGTTGTCGAACTTCGACTTCGTCACCGAGTCGTTGACGTTGATCGCCGGGAACGGCAGGACGCCGTTGCGGAAGTACTCCGCCAGGCGGTGCACGCCGGTGGTGGTCTCCTCGGTGACGCCCTGGATGCCCTCGGCCACGCGGGTCCAGCGCTGCGGGTCCTCCGCCAGGCTGGCGCGCAGCAGCTCCAGGACGACGCGGTACTCCTCGGAGTCGTCCTCGGTGGGCTCGGGCACGGCGCCGGCGGCCTCGAAGCGCTTGCCCTCCAGGACGAGCATGGTGGCGTCGCCGCCGTCGTCGAGGATCATGTTGGGGCCGACGCGGTGGCCCTCGGCGTCGGTGCCCCAGTCGAAGATGCGCTCGGCCAGGCGCCAGTACTCCTCCAGGGTCTCGCCCTTCCAGGCGAAGACCGGCACGCCGGCCGGCGCCTCGGGGGTGCCGGTGCCCACGACGACCGCGGCGGCGGCCTGGTCCTGGGTGGAGAAGATGTTGCAGCTGGCCCAGCGGACCTGCGCGCCCAGGGCGGTGAGGGTCTCGATGAGCACGGCGGTCTGCACGGTCATGTGCAGGGAGCCGGCGATGCGGGCGCCGGCCAGCGGCTGGGACTCGCCGAACTCGGCGCGCAGCGCCATCAGGCCGGGCATCTCGTGCTCGGCCAGGCGCAGCTCGTGGCGGCCGGCCTCGGCCAGCGTGAGGTCGCGGACCTCGAACTCGAACGACATGCGGGACTACCCCTCCGGGGATCAGCGGTGCGGGACCCCCGGCGCGGCCCCTCTGGGCCCCTCGGCATCACCGGACGCCGGAGCCCCCCCAGGGTACGCGCGGGCCCGCTCGCCCGTCACGGCGCGGCGTGGCGGGAGGCCCGGCCCAGGCGGTCGCGCAGGTCCGCCACCTGCGGCGAGGTGGCGGGGTCCGTGCCGGAGGCCAGCGCCAGGTAGGCGGCGGCGAAGTCGGTGCGCGCGATCAGCTGCGCCAGCCGCTCCAGCGGCGCGCCCGGCTCGGCGACGACCTCGCTGACCCGCACGCCCGCGTCGGCGGCGGTCGTGGCCACCGCGTCGGCGACGACCCGCTCCTCGTCCGGAACGGCGGCCGGGGCGTCGCGCAGCAGCGTCAGCTGCAGGCGCGGGCCGGCCGGGCCGTCCAGGAAGGGGTCGGCGAAGACGTCGTCGGGGCGCGCGGCGAACGGCCCGCCGAAGGTGGCCACCACCTCGCTGGCGTCGTCGGGCAGCGCCCCGGCCACCGCCGGCACCCGCGCGGTGCGCGCGAGCATCGAGGCGGCGCGGCGGGCGGCCGCGGCCGTGAGGTCGCCGTCGGCCAGGACCACCGGCACCGCGCCGGCCAGCTCCATCGCCAGGACCTTGGCGGGGTTGACGAAGGCCTCCGTCCAGGGCCGGCACGTCTCGGCCTCCGCGTCGAGGCGGTCGGCGACCGCGCTGAGCACCTCCACGGGGGTGCGCACGACGTCCAGGGCGTCGGCGGCCAGCAGCACCGGCGTCAGCAGCGACCACAGCGACACCCGCGAGGAGCGGGTGCCGGCGTCGACGGCGCGCACGCCGCGCGCCGGGGGCACGTGCACGTTGCCGCCGCGGGCGCCGACCCCGGCCAGCGGGGAGCCCTCCGCGCCCACGGTGACCACGCGGGCGCCGCGGCGGGCGGCCTCGGCGGCCAGCGCCAGCGGGCCGGGCGCGCGCCCGGACATCGACACGGCCACCACGAGGTCCAGCGGCCCCACCCAGCTGGGCAGCGGGCCGCCGCGGCGCTCCACCAGCGGCACCGGGCAGCCGCGCCCGGCCAGGGCGGTGAGCACGTCGGTGACCACCGAGGCCCCGCCCAGGGCGGCGACGACCACGGCGCGGGGCCGGCCGTCCTCGGCCAGGCGCCCCACGCCGGCCTGCGCGGACAGCTCCACGGCCTCGCGCACCTGCGCGCCGGCGCCGGCCAGGGAGCGCAGCACGCCCGAGGGGTCGGCGGCCGAGAGGGCGTCGCCGTCGCCGAGCAGCGTCTCGTCCAGGGCGGTCACGGCGCGCCCAGCTCCCCGCGCGCACCCTCGGGCACGTCGAGCGCCTCGTCGGCCAGCAGCACCGGCACGCCGTCGACGACGGGGTAGCGCACGCCCGCGGCGGTGGCCAGGAACGGCTCGCCGCCCACCTCCACCGCGCTCAGCGGCTCCCCCGTCAGCGGGCAGCGCAGCAGCTCCAGCACCCACGGCTCCAGCCGGAGCCCGGCGGGCGCGCTCACCGGTCGCCGCCGCGCACCAGGGCCAGGACGCGGTCGCGCACGGCGGCCATGGTGGTCTCGTCGGCGCCCTCGGCGTTCAGGCGCAGCAGCGGCTCGGTGTTGGAGGCGCGCAGGTTGAACCACCACATCGGCGAGCCGCCGGTGCCCGGGGAGGTGACGGTGAGGCCGTCCAGGCGGTCCACCTCCAGCTCGCGGCCCTCGGCGCGCGCCAGCTCCTGCTCGGCCGCCAGGACGCGCTCGGCGGTGGCCGCGGCGTCCTCGACGGTGGAGTTGACCTCGCCGCTGGCGCGGTAGCGCTCGTACTCGGCGGCCAGCTCCGACAGGGGGCGCTCGTCCTCGGCCAGGGCGGCCAGCACGTGCATCGCGGCGAGCATGCCGGTGTCGGCGGACCAGAACTCGCGGAAGTAGTAGTGCGCGGAGTGCTCGCCGCCGAAGACGGCGCCCTCCTCGGCCATGCGCTGCTTGATGAAGGAGTGGCCCACGCGGGTGCGCACCGGCACGCCGCCGTCCTCCTCGACCATCTCGGGCACGGCGCGGGAGGTGATGAGGTTGTGGATCACGATCGGCTCGCGGCCGGCGGCGAGCTCCTTGGCGATCTCGCGGCGGGCGACCATCGCGGTGACGGCGCTGGGGCTGACGGGGTCGCCCTTCTCGTCGACGACGAAGCAGCGGTCGGCGTCGCCGTCGAAGGCCAGGCCGAGGTCGGCGCCGGCGCGCGGGACGGCGGCCTGCAGGTCGCGCAGGTTCTCCGGGTCCAGCGGGTTGGCCTCGTGGTTGGGGAAGGTGCCGTCGAGCTCGAAGTACATCGCCTCGACGTCCAGCGGCAGCGCCGGCAGCCCGGCGGCCTCGCCCAGCACGGCGGGCACGGTGTGCCCGGCCATGCCGTTGCCGGCGTCGACGACGACCTTGAGCGGGCGGGCGCCGGAGAGGTCCACCAGGGAGCGCAGGTGCGCGGCGTACTCGGCGAGCAGGTCCTGCTCGGACACCTCCCCGCGCCGCGCCGTCCCGGCGGGCACCTGCCCGGCGTCCAGCCAGGACTGGGCCAGGTCGCGCACGGCGGCCAGGCCGGTGTCCTGCCCGACGGGGCGCGCGCCGGAGCGGCACAGCTTGATGCCGTTGTACTGGGCGGGGTTGTGGCTGGCGGTGAACATCGCGCCGGGCACGTCGAGGGAGCCGCTGGCGAAGTACAGCCCGTCGGTGGAGCACAGCCCGACCAGGGTGACGTCCACCCCGCGCGAGGCCAGGCCGTCGGCGAAGGCGGTGGACAGCTCCGGGGAGGAGGGGCGCATGTCGTGGCCCACGACGGCGCGCGGGACGGCCCCGGACGGCGCCTCGGGCAGGACCACCACCTCGGCGAAGGCGGCGCCCAGGGCGCGCACGACACCGGCGTCGAGCTGGTCGGGGACGACCCCCCGGACGTCGTAGGCCTTGACGACGGACGACAGGGAAGCGCTCACGCGGGGAGCCTACAAGCGCGGCCGCGAGCGCGGGGCGGCTCGCGCGATCACGCGCGGGCGGGCGGCCGCCGCGCCGGGGCGCGGCGGCCGGGGCTCAGGGATCGCCGGGGCTCAGGGCTCGCGGGGGCTCAGGGCTTGCGGGTGCGGTCCAGCACGGCGTCCACCGACAGCGGCCCGCCGTCGGACAGCCAGGTGCGCTCCTCGCACACGTGGCAGGACACGAAGCGCACGGGCGTGCCGTCGGTCAGGGACATCGACAGCTGGGTGACGCGCTCGCTGCCGCAGGAGCCGCAGGCGACGCCCTCGCGGTGGGCGGCCTGGGTGAGCGAGCCCAGCGGCGGCGCGGGGCGGGCGGAGCGGGAACGGCGGGTGGCGCG